>NC_015709.1:1495000-1775000 GCF_000218875.1 Zymomonas mobilis subsp. pomaceae ATCC 29192 | reverse complement strand
GGTTTAGGCTTATTGATCTGGAGCCCACTAGCTGGAGGGCTTTTAAGCGGAAAATACCGTCGAGACCAAAAGCCGCCTGAAGGTAGCCGCCAACTGACCAAATGGGGTGAGCCGCCGGTATATGATCAGGAAAAATTGTACGACATCGTCGAAGTATTGGTAAAAATTGCAGAAGAACGGAAGCTTTCACCCGCTGAAATTTCCTTGGCATGGTTGTTATCTAATCCTGCGGTGACTTCTGTCATTATTGGCGCAAGAACGGATGAGCAGTTAAACTCTAATTTAAAAGCGGCTGAGGTAAAGCTTTCTAATGACGAAAAGGCTTGCTTGGATAAGGTCAGTCAACAGCCATTGCCCTATCCTTTCTGGCATCAGGCAAAAACCGCTAAAGACCGTTTGTCGCCTGCTGATTTGTCTTTATTAGCGCCTTATTTACAATAAAGTTTAGAGTTTAGGACAGCTTTTATGGTAAAGCGTCCTTGTTATTGAAGGAAAATACGATGACAAATGCAATAGATATTGTTGCTTCCGTGCAGGCGAAAGAAGGCCATGAGGCCGAGGTCGAAAAAATCATGAAGGCGGCGGTACCCCCTTCTCGTGCTGAGGCGGGTAATGTGAAATATGACGTTCACAAAGACCTTCAACATAAAGGTCATTTCGTCTTTATCGAACGTTGGGCTAACAACGCTGCGATTGGTGAACATGGTGCGACTCCCCATTTCCAAAAGCTGGTTCATGATCTTGAGCCGATCAGCGATGGTCTGGACGTTGTCTTCTTAGAATGTCTTACAGAAAAAAGTTTAGCTTAAAGCGCACTCTCGAAAATCTCTATAAAAAAGGCAGCATTTTCATTCAGATGCTGCCTTTTTGTTTTCCCCGATCAAAAACGAAAGCACCGGCCCTTAGCCATACTTCTTTTTTACGTTCATAGGCGATGGCATGGGCAGGACTGCTAGAGGGAAGAACACTGCAAGGCAGCGCTGCCATATTGGCTTTTTGCAATGTCTTTTGTCCCAGAGAAGCGGCTTTCTGACCATTAAACGCAATAAGTTTAAGCTGTGGTAAGCGTTCTATAAGCGAGACCAAAGGATTGGGGGTAGCTTCCCGAATGGCACCATCAAGACTACCCTGTCTTTTAGCCGTCGCAATAACGTCCCAAAGACCGATATGATGTTTAAGAAGCGTCATTAAGCGCGCCTCATAAGGAAGATCAACCAAGTTACAACCGAGGATGTCGCCTGTTAAGCGCCAGAATTGATTGCGAGGATGACCATAATATTGCCCCCGTTTTAGGGAGGCTTCTCCCGGTAAACTACCCAAAATCAACAATTCGGTTTCGGCATCAATAACGGGCACAAAACAGCTTAATAATGGATCAGAGGATAAATTCATGTTTCATCTCATTGCCATAAAAGCGAAATAATAAAAAAAGCCGATCTGGTGTGAGATCGGCTTTTCACATTTGAAAAATTATCTGATTTTAAACGTCGAGGTTAGCCACTGAGAGCGCATTTTGCTGAATAAAATCTCGGCGAGGTTCGACAACATCCCCCATCAACCGCGAGAAAATTTCATCCGCGACATCGGCCTGTGCGACCTCAACCTTTAACATCGAACGGTTGGCAGGATCTAACGTGGTTTCCCATAATTGCTCGGCATTCATTTCGCCCAGCCCTTTATAACGGGAAATCGTCAGACCTTTACGGCCAATCGCCAAGATAGCATCAAAAAGTTGAGAAGGGCGGAAGATGTCCCGTCCAGCCAATGGATCAGTTTGCGCTGTTAACGCGACCAAGCGGGCTGGCTTTGCATAGGTTTCGGCTTGTTCCAAAGCTAGACCATGCATTTTTATGGCTTCGGAGGAATGAATGAAATTCCAATCCAAAAGATGCGCATCGGTAACACCACGCCATAAACGCCGGAACAAGTAACCTTCTGGAATAGCCTCTACTGACCAGCGAGATTCCCGACCTTCAGCATCGCTTCGTTCAAGCAGGGTTGCTGTTTTCTGCATCGCTTCGGTGCGAGCATCTTCAGAAAGAGCCGGATTGAGCGCATCCGATAAAGCGGCCATTTCGACAACCGTCGTATCATAGCGATTGGAGACGTATCCCATTAATAATCGCATCCGGCGCGCATGTTCGACCAGCTTTTGAAGATCATTTCCAGAACGGTCACCTTCACCAGTGTGAAGCATCATACTGCTGATGCCACCTTCCATCAGATAGCTATCAAGCGCAGCCTCATCCTTCAGATAAACTTCAGAACGACCACGGGCTACCTTAAAGAGTGGAGGTTGCGCGATATAAAGATGACCATTTTCAATAATGGGTGCCATGTGACGATAGAAAAAGGTCAACAACAAGGTTCGGATATGCGCCCCATCAACATCGGCATCCGTCATAATGACGATTTTATGATAGCGGAGCTTTTCAAGATTAAATTCATCTCGAATACCCGTTCCAAGCGCCTGAATAAGCGTGCCGACTTCTTTAGAAGACAACATACGATCGAGACGGGAGCGTTCCGTATTCAGAATTTTACCTTTTAATGGTAAAATCGCCTGATTGTGACGGTTACGGCCTTGTTTAGCGGAACCGCCTGCCGAATCCCCTTCCACAATAAATAATTCTGATTTTGTCGGATCGCGTTCCTGACAATCTGCCAATTTTCCGGGTAAGGATGCAATATCCATAACCCCTTTACGACGCGTTAATTCACGGGCACGCTTGGCCGCCTCACGCGCCGCCGCGGCATCAATGATCTTTTGCACGATCGTTTTGGCATGGGCCGGATTTTCTTCCAACCATTCGGCCAGCTTATCCGCCATCAAACTTTCAAGCGGTTGACGGACTTCGGAAGAAACCAACTTATCCTTCGTTTGGCTAGAAAATTTCGGATCGGGTAACTTGACCGAAATAATAGCCGTCAGCCCTTCCCGCATGTCGTCGCCGGTCAGCTGAACCTTCTCTTTTTTCAAAAAGCCCGATTTTTCAGCATAGTTATTCAAAGTGCGGGTTAACGCTGCACGGAAAGCGGCAAGATGCGTACCGCCGTCCCGCTGGGGGATGTTATTAGTGAAGCACAGCACTTGTTCGTAATAACTGTCGTTCCATTCAAGGGCAACTTCGATACCGACATCGTCACGGTCACCTTGAATAGCGACAGGTTCAGGAATTAAAGCTGTTTTTGCCCGATCCAACCATTTCACAAAAGCGGCGATACCGCCTTCATAGAAAAGCTCGACTGTCTTAGGCTCTTCTGGTCTCGTATCGGTCAGTTGTAACCGAACACCCGAGTTCAAAAAGGCAAGTTCCCGATAACGATGCTCTAATTTACTGAAATCAAATTCGGTAATTTTAAAGGTCGCAGGTGAAGGTAAAAAACGCACCTTAGTGCCCCGTTTACCGGCTGCTTCGCCAACAATTTCCAAGGGTTTGACAGCCACACCATGCTCAAAACGCATACTATGCTCAAAACCATCCCGCCAAACCGTTAATTCAAGATATTCACTAAGCGCATTAACAACGGAAACCCCGACCCCATGGAGACCGCCCGACACTTTATAGGCATTACTATTGGTATTGTTATCGAATTTACCACCGGCATGAAGTTGGGTCATAATGACTTCCGCCGCCGAAACGCCCTCTTCTGGATGAATACCTGTTGGAATGCCCCGTCCATTATCTTCAACCGATACGGAACCGTCATTATAAATAGTGATTTTTATCAAATCACAATAATCGGCTAATGCCTCATCTATAGCATTATCGGATACTTCAAACACCATGTGGTGCAAGCCTGATCCGTCGTCAGTATCGCCAATATACATACCGGGCCGTTTGCGGACGGCATCGAGCCCACGCAGAATCTTGATAGAGCCTGCATCATAATCGTTATTCTGTGTTGATGTTGCCATATCTTCTTATAGCTGTCCGTTGTTAATAACCCAAGCAAAAGCCAGCTGTTTTTAAAGGGAAAAGGCTGTTTTATAAAAGCCTAAACAAAAACAGCTATACTTTCGGGAAGGTCGCCGTGTTTATCCGACTTTACCGTGTGATAATATTCTGTCCTGTCAGATGAAAATAATGAGCTGTGTTACCTGCCTTTTCAAAAAGAGATGATTCGGTTCCGCTCATCCATACTTGGCCGCCAATATCCCTTAGACGATCAAATAAGATTTCTCGGCGTGAAGGATCAAGATGAGCAGCGACCTCATCTAACAGCAATATCGGCGGCTGACCGTTTTTTTCAGTTACCAGCGCGGTTTGTGCCAAAATAAGCCCAATTAATAATGCCTTTTGTTCCCCAGTTGATGTTTGAGAAGCGGGCATATTTTTGGCATGATGTGTAACGATCATTTCTGCCCGATGGGGGCCATAGAAGCTGCGTCCTATAGTGGCATCACGGGCCCGACTTTGTTGCCATATCTTTTGTAAGTAAGCCGTTAAGTCAGCCTTATTTTCAAAAAAACCTTCATTTTCAAGCCCAGCTTCCTCTGGTAATCCATGCTGTAGCGTTAATAAGGCGCGTGCAAAGGGCCCGCTTTGTTGTGTGGCTATTTTTTCTGTCAACTCCGTCATCCATCGGTGACGGGCTTCTATAATAGCGGCAGCCGGCTCGGCCATGGCCAGCTCTAATCCGTCAAGCCATAACGGGTCATAGCCTTTTTCATCCGCTAACAGACGATTACGTTGACGCATGGCCGCTTCATACCGTGTATAGGAACGCGCATGAGCCGGAAAAAGGGTAAGGGTTAATCGATCCAGAAAACGACGACGTCCTGAAGCGCCCTCGACCAAAAGCCTATCCATAGCAGGAGTAAGCCATAATATCCCCAGCCATTCCGATAAACGATTAGCCGAAGTCGGCACACCATTGATTCTGATACGGCGGTTTTGAGGTAATTCTGTGGGTAATCCAACCCCTATAGTAATAGGTTCTGTGGTCAAGGCAGACGTTTCGCTTTGGATGTGGGCCGATATAGCAAATCCGCCATCCCCTTCCCGACGGATAAGATCAGAAAGGGCACTTCCCCGCAAACCTCGTCCCGGTGACAGCAAAGAAATAGCCTCCAGAATATTGGTTTTTCCAGCCCCGTTTTCGCCTGTCAGAATGACTAATCCGGCACCCATTTCGACCGTTGTATGCGCGTGAGATCGGAAATTAGTAAGAGAAAGACGGGATATAATCACCTAAAATCCTAAAAAGTTTCAGAAATCCTGACCGTTACAGAGATCACTAAAAGTATAAAATAATAATATTTCCAAAAAAATATTAATATAATAAGCTAACCAAACTCTATTGTTTAATAAATAAGTTTAAGGAAGGCAAAGTCTATGGCTACAGATCCTAAAATTATCGATTATCTTAATCGCCAGCTGACGAATGAATTAACGGTCATCAATCAGTATTTTCTGCATGCACGCACCTTAGAGCATTGGGGCGTTTCGGTATTAGCCAGAAAAGAAGCTGAAGAATCAGTCGAAGAAAGAACCCACGCAGACTGGTTAATCGAGCGTATCTTTTATCTGGAAGGCATACCTAATTTACAGCGTTATGACACCATTTTTGTCAGCGATACGGTCGAAGCTGTTTTACAAAATGACCTAAAAATGGAAGAAAAAGCTGTCAGCGATCTACGGGAAGCTATTTCTTATGCTGAAACCATTCAGGATTTTGTCTCACGTGACTTATTCCTAAAAATTCTGGTTTCCGAAGAAAATCATATCGATTTCCTCAAAACACAACTGAATTTGATTAAACTTATGGGGCTTGATCGCTATATTCAGCTTAATTCCGATCCGGCTTAATTATAAATATAGGGATTAAACGGCTCTATTAAAAGCTTTTAAACAAGTATTTAAGTGCCGCTTAATCCCTGTTTTTATCAAAAAAAAGAATCAAAAATAAGAAGATGAAATGCTTAAAATATGGGTGTCCGGCATTTCACTGATTGCCGCTATGATCACTTCTTTTCAGATTGAGGCGTCTGCCCATTCTTCTTACCGCTATAGAAGATCGGGTATCATGCGTAACTATGCCTCTTCCGGCTATGTACGCGGTTATAGCCGTTCTGGATATAGTTCTCATTATAACCGATCAGGCTATACACCGCATTATAGTTATACCGGCTATAACCATGGCTATAATCCGTATAATCATAACCCCTTCCGATATAATCATGATTACAATCATTTAGATAAACAGTTTTTCTATCCGTCTTATCCTTGGCATTCTTATTCTGCCAATAGAAACCAATATACCCCCAGATAAAGTCTTTCCTTTTTAATATTTGGAATAAAATTTCACTCTGGATTTATCTCTTCTCTATAGCTTCTGTTGAATAAAGAATGCCTCTTGTAGAACAAAGGGTGAATATCCATTTCTTCTTTTCCCATGCCTGATTTATACCGGTATTACCGGACAGGATTCCTTAAACCATAGGATCATTGCCCGTCATGCTCTCTACTATTTCTATTCGTGGCGCCCGCGAACATAACCTCAAAAATATCTCGATTGATATTCCACGGAATAAACTAGTAGTCATGACAGGTCTTTCAGGATCTGGGAAATCTAGTTTAGCCTTTGATACGATTTATGCTGAAGGGCAGCGGCGTTATGTAGAATCGCTGTCCGCTTATGCTCGCCAGTTTCTGGAAATGATGCAAAAGCCTGATGTCGATCACATCGAAGGCTTATCCCCTGCCATTTCTATTGAACAAAAAACGACCAGCAAAAATCCGCGTTCTACAGTCGCAACCGTCACTGAAATTTATGATTATATGCGCTTGTTATGGGCGCGAGTTGGGATTCCCCATTCCCCCACCACAGGATTACCGATCACCGCCCAAACCGTCAGTCAGATGGTTGATCGTGTAATGGCTTTACCCGAAGGAAGCCGGTTGCATTTGCTGGCCCCCGTTATTCGAGGACGGAAAGGAGAATACCGTAAAGAAATTGCCGAATGGCAAAAATCCGGTTTTACGCGGCTTCGCATTGATGGTGAATATTATCTGATCGAAGAGACTCCAAAACTTGATAAGAAGCGCAAGCACAGCCTAGACGTCGTTGTTGATCGTTTAGTTATACGGGAAGGCCTTGAAACGCGCTTGGCTCAATCTTTAGAAACGGCTTTAAAACTAGCAGACGGTATTGCTGTTATTGAACCGGCGGACGGGGGTGGTTTTGAAGCTTTGTTATTTTCAGAGCATTTTTCTTGCCCCGTTTCCGGCTTTACAATCCCCGAGATAGAACCACGCCTCTTTTCTTTTAATTCCCCGCAAGGCGCTTGTCCGGCTTGTGACGGTTTAGGTGAAAAACCTTATTTTGATGTGCGGTTGATCGTTCCAAATGAATCCTTGTCTCTCAAAAAAGGCGCAATTATGCCTTGGGCAAGAAGCACACCGCCCAGCCCTTATTACATGGAAATCTTAGCCAGCTTAGCTCGGCATTATAATTTCTCGCTGGATACACCTTGGAAAAATCTGCCCGAGAAAGTGCAAAATATCATCCTTTACGGCAGTGAAGGTGAAGCTGTTAAATTGCGTTTTATGGAAGGCACACAGCTTTATGAAATTAATAAGCCGTTTGATGGGGTTATTCGTCATTTAGAAAAACGGATTGCCTCAACCGACAGTGAAAGCGTGCGCGAGGATATCAGCCGTTATCAATCAGCGGCCCCTTGTGAAGTCTGTCATGGGGCAAGGTTGCGTCCCGAAGCCCTCGCGGTGCTGATTGATCGGCATAATATTTATGACGTCACTCGATTGACGGTCAAACCGGCGTTAGATTTTTTCCGGCAATTACCCGAAAAGTTAACCGCTTCCCAAAACCAAATTGCAGAACGCATTTTAAAAGAAATTATTGAGCGGTTAGGATTTTTAGATAACGTCGGGCTCGATTATCTAAGTCTTGATCGTGCTTCTGGCACTTTATCTGGCGGAGAAAGCCAGCGTATTCGTCTGGCGAGCCAGATCGGTTCCGGCCTTTCGGGTGTGCTGTATGTCTTAGATGAACCTTCAATCGGGTTACATCAACGCGATAATGACCGCTTGCTGGAAACCTTAAAAAGACTACGCGATCTCGGAAACTCGGTTGTAGTGGTCGAACATGACGAAGATGCGATCCGTCTGGCGGACTATGTGGTTGATATGGGGCCGGGTGCCGGTGAACATGGTGGGGATATTATTGCCGCCGGAACGCCACAAGATATTATCGAGTGTAAACGCAGTCTAACAGGGGCTTATTTATCAGGTCGGCGCGAAATCGCCGTACCGGAAAAACGGCGTAAGGGTAATGGGCATAAATTGACCATTAAGGGTGCAACTGCCAATAACCTTCAGAATGTGACTGCCGCTATTCCTCTGGGAACCTTTACCTGCATTACAGGGGTTTCTGGATCAGGAAAATCCAGTCTGACGTTGGATACACTCTATACCGCGGCGGCGCGTGAATTGAACGGCGCCCGGTTAGTTAGCGGCCCTTACAAAGGAATCACAGGGTTAGATCAGCTCGATAAGGTTATTGATATTGATCAATCCCCAATCGGGCGCACGCCCCGCTCTAATCCGGCGACCTATACGGGTGCGTTTACATCTATTCGGGAATGGTTTGCCCATCTGCCCGAAGCGCAGGCACGCGGTTATAAGCCGGGTCGCTTTAGCTTTAATGTTAAAGGCGGGCGGTGCGAGGCCTGCCAAGGGGATGGTGTCAAGAAAATCGAAATGCATTTTCTGCCAGATGTCTATGTTACTTGTGATGTGTGCCATGGCGCGCGCTATAACCGCGAAACCCAAGAGATTAAATTTAAAGGCAAATCTATTGCGGATGTGCTTGACATGACAGTAGATCAGGCGGTCGAATTCTTTGATGCAGTGCCTGCTATCCGTGACAAAATGGCGATGTTAGCACGGGTGGGACTTGGTTATATTAAAGTAGGGCAGCAAGCGACAACCCTTTCAGGGGGGGAAGCCCAGCGCGTAAAACTAGCCAAAGAATTATCGAAACGCGCGACCGGACGCACGCTTTATATTCTAGATGAACCGACCACAGGTCTTCATTTTGAAGATGTCCGAAAATTACTGGAAGTGCTGAATGCCTTGGTCGACCAAGGCAATAGTGTTGTCGTAATTGAGCATAATTTAGATGTCATCAAGACCGCCGATTGGTTGATCGACCTTGGGCCGGAAGGCGGCACCGGCGGGGGTGAAATTGTAGCGGTGGGCACACCTGAAAAAGTAGCCCAAGAATCCCGAAGCTATACCGGACGATATTTAAAACGCATGCTAGTAAAAGCCTAACCGCAAAAGGCTTGTCCTTAATGTAAGGTATTTTCAAAATAGCTTTAAGGGCAAGCCTATGACGTTTTTAAGGGGTTTAGTGTAAAGGCCCTTCGGCTTTACGATCAAAAAACTGACGGACATAGGGATTACTCGTTGTCCGTAAATCTTGTGTTGTCCCCATCCAGATTATACGCCCTTCATGTAAGAACGCCACTTTATCAGCAATTTTACAAACTGATGCCATATCATGGGTAATCGTAACGGCAGTCATACCATTTTCTTTTACCAGGCTGAGGGTAAGATCATCAATCACATCAGATCGGATCGGATCAAGGCCTGAAGTCGGCTCATCAAAAAGCAAAATTTCTGGCTTGGAAGCTATAGCCCGCGCAATAGCAACCCGTTTTTGCATTCCCCCCGATAATTCACCAGAACGCAAGTTCAAAATTCGATCATCCAGCCCCACGCGTTCTAGATAGCTGGCGGCCAATTTTTGCATTTTGGCCGTTTCTCGCCAATGCCCGCGTGTAATAGCAAAAGTAATATTGCGCCAGACAGGTAAGGAATCAAATAATGCACCCCCTTGAAAGAGCATCCCAATCCGCGACCGCATTTCGGAAAGCTGACGCGGGGACATATTTTGAATTTCTTGCCCAGCAATCTCGATCGAACCACTGTCAGGGGTAAGCAAGCCCAATATATTTTTGAGCATTACGGATTTTCCGCTGCCTGACTGGCCGATAATGGCAACGGACTGACGAGCTTCTACGTCAAGATCTATCCCTCGCAACACTGCATGATCACCAAAAGCTTTCTTCAGTCCACGAATTCGGATCAGGGGATGTGCGTTATCCATAAAAATTATTATCCGAAAAAGAACAGGGTAATCATAAGGTTAGAAAACAGGATCATAATAAAGGCACTGACCACAGCTCTTGTCGTCGCCCGTCCAACCCCGACAGCACCACCACGCGCAAAAAAGCCGTTATAGCATCCCAGTAAGGCCATTAAAAAACCGAATACGGCGGCTTTGACCAACGCCATATGAATATCTTCGGCTTTTAGAAAATTACGGGTTACCTTCAGATAATTTTCAGGATTGAATCCCAATTTGCCGATAGACAACAAATAGCCGCCAAAAATACCAATGATATTCGCCAACATCACTAAAAAAGGAAGCGCAATAACAGCAGCATATAAGCGAGGGGCTAACAGATAACGATAAGGATCGGTGTGAAGCGTTTCCATCGCGTCAATCTGTTCAGTAACACGCATGGCCCCTATTTCTGCGGCTATGGCAGAGGTCACCCGACCTACTACCATTAAACCTACCAATACAGGGCCTAATTCCCGAACCATACCAATGACGACTGCCGCCGGAACGGTGGATTGGGCAGAAAAACGGCTAGCGGCAGAATAAACCTGTTGTGCCAAGGCTGATCCGGTAAAAACAGCGGTTAGAGCGACAACAGGTAAAGAATTCCAACCGATCTCAAAAAATTCGCTTAAAAAACGGCCCGGATAATAGGGCGGCAATAATCCCCGTAAAATGATGGTGATAGCAAAGTAGGTTACCCGCCCAACAGTTGCTAAAAGACCGATAAAAAATCGTCCAATGGCGGCAAGGCTTTGAATGGGAAAAAGCAACGCTGTTCTTCTCCTTGAAGGGACGGGTATATTTTCTGTTTCCAGCGTCATGGGTGGTGCCAAATAGATTGATAACGATCACCGAGGCTAGTCAGCAATTCATATTGCGATAGACCAGTTTGTTCAGCGGCCTTTTGTAGGGCAAAATCGACTGAGAACCAGTCCCCTTCTTGTACAGCCAGACCTTCGGGGAGCGCTACAGTAATCATATCCATTGAAATCCGCCCTACAACTGGACAAGGAACCCCCTCTTTTACAGCTTGTCCTTTTTGAAAAAAAGCCCGCCAATAACCATCAGCATAGCCAATATGTAAAATCGCAACGCGCATCTTTTCAGAAGCGGTGAAACAAGCCCCATATCCGATACTGTCGCCTTTTGTTACGTCTTTAACCTGAATAACTTGCGCTGACAAACTGACGACCGGCTTTATGACGCCCTCGGCTTTGGGAGACGGGATACCACCATAAAGCGCAAGACCCGGACGGGCTAAATCAAAATGATAAGCTGAATCTAAAAAAAGACCGGCTGAATTAGCCAGACTATAGCGCTTAGCCTGCTTTTTGGTGAAAAGAATCTGAAACTGGATTAATTGCTTCTGATTAAGCGGGTGATCGGGTTCGTCAGCACAGGCCAGATGGCTAAGCATATTTTCAATTTTCAAACCTTCCAATAGGCCTGAAGCGGCTTGTTCCATGGTCAAACCCAACCGATTCATGCCCGTATCAACCATGACATCGCAGGGACGATCTGCGGCATAGTTTTTCCAACGCTGAATCATAGAAGGGCTACATAAAACAGGACGTGCATTGACAGATAAAGCGTAGCTTAAATCTTCTTCCCGCAGACCATGAAGAACGGATAGAGAAAGTCCAGAGTCCAATGACCCCAGTCTGCGGACTTCATCCCAACTAGAAACGAAAAAATCACGACAACCGGCTTGCGCTAAATATGTTTTAACAGATTGGGCACCCAGACCATATCCGTTGGCCTTAATAGCGGCACCACAAGCACCAGCTGTTATCCGGTTAAGGACATTCCAGTTACCGACTAATGCGGAAATGTCTAAATACAGACGAAGAGAAGAAGAGCCATTCACATCATTTTAATAAGACTGAAAAAGCAGTCAGGCAAGCATCGGAATAACGCTGTTTTGCCTAACTGCCTTTTATTTTAAAATACCGATATTTATGCCGCGATCAGGCTTTAGGCGCTAACAGAGCCTCTAGACTGCTATCGCCTTTACCGATTTTCTCAAGATGAGGATAACGTAAACCTTCATAATAAGGGATAGAAACCTCCCGATAATTGTCATCCTGTTTAACCAGCAATTTGATAGGGGTTTTTGTTGACTTAGCATTTTTAATCGCGGTTTTTAAAAGATCCGCTGAAAAAGCGTGTTCATCTACCGCTACTAATTCACTGCCGACAGTAAGGCCTGCGTTAAAGGCTGGACTATCCCACATCACGCCCGATATTTTACCTTTATCCGAAGCGGTCAGACCCAACGAAAAAGATAAGTCGGTGGCATGACGAGCACTTTCGACCCCCTTTATCCAATCTGTCGCTTCATCCTTATAGACTAATTGATACCCACCCCGTGCGATCCAATCTAAGGGTGCATGAGTAGAACGCTCGTTTAAACGATGATTAAAGAAGGAAGCCCAATCATAGGGCATAATATCATTCAGGGTCTTGACGACATCATCAAAATTATAGGTTAATTGGCCCCAGTCACGATCACGCATACCGAAAAAAGCTTTGGCGAAATCATCAAGAGAATGTTTGCCATGCGTTTGCTGGCGAAGCAGGCTATCAACATCCAACCAAATTAACTGGCCTTCGCTATAGTAATCCTCTGAACGTTGCCAGCTTAACCACGCTTTAGGGCGGCGTTGCGAGATGATCGGATCATTGGTTGTATCTTCTACAGGACGCCAACGTCGACCAGCGCGATTATCATAGGTCGCAGCGACTAACGCCAACGCTTCCAAGGCATCTTTTTGCTGCCATAAGCCAGAGCGCGCGGCAAGAACATAACCCCAGAATTGAGTCTGTCCTTCATAGACCCAAAGCAGACTATCACGCATGGGGGTTCTATAATCTGGTGTCCAAAGATCAGCCGGACGCCGGAATTTACCATTCCAACTGTGATTATATTCATGCGCAAGTAAATCCCGACCAACCGCCGATTTATCCCATTTAGTGAAATAATCCGGTCCTTCCCCATCTTCTGAAGACTGATGATGTTCAAGGCCGATGCCCCCAAGCTTGTCAGACAAAGCCAGTAAAAAATCATAATGGCTATAATGTTGCGCCCCGTAAAGTTTGACCGCTTGGGTTATCAAATTGCGATGAGCCGCTAATTGCTTATCGGTTATCGCCATATCTTCAGGCTTATCCGCAATAAGATTGAGACGCACACCGGGCGCAAGGGTTTCAGTATGGGTGTAACGCCCTGCCATAACAGGGGAATCAATCAAGGTATCCAGATCCGTGGGCTGATATTGGATAATATTAGGCGACTGCCCATCAGGCGTAAGGCCTTTGATTTCCAAAGCGCTCGCGGTCTTCCAGCCCGTCGGATAAGTAACGGTAGCCTGAAACTGTATCTGACGCGTAAAATAACCCGCAGGATAAAGCGCAAGCGTATTCCATTGGAGGTTAGCCATTTCTGGCGTGGACTGAATCCGACCTTGATTTTGAGCCGTCGGGGAAAGATATTGATACTCTGCCGTAATCTGGGTAACGCCTTCAGGAATATTCAAATGGAAAGCATAGACATCCACTGGATCACGCTGCCATGGAATGACCTGATTATGAGCGATAACGACTAAACCCGCTAACATTTCAATCGGGCCTGATGGGCTATGATGCCCCGGCAGCCATTCTGGATAAAGTAAAGTCAAGGGACCCGTCTGGACTGGCAAAGTTTCCGTCACTCGAAAAATACCCCGATGCGTATCTATTGCATCGACATTAAGATTAATGACGCCGAGATAGGGCTTATCAATCGGGGATGGGATAGTGTCTACAATCGCGGTAGGTTGCGGCGCACTATTAGTTGCCGGGGCGGCTTGAACGTGCCCCGCAAGTACCGTTGCTATTGCTAAAAGTGACAGATGATATTTCATAAAAACGGATCCCCCCTGTTGGATCATTGTTTCCAAAACAATACTATTTTTTGAGCGTTTTTGTGTTGTCAAAAAATAGCCTTCCTCAAAAATCGTAATGGGGGATTAGATATAAATCTATGATAAAAGCGCGATATTTGATTAATTATTTGTTTTTATCTGAATGTAGCGATTTATTTTTCAGCATATGAAAAAATAAAGAAAAATTTTTACAAATTTTTTTTTACTATCATGCAAAAAACAAAAAATATAAAATTATTTTTTCGAGACCATAAAAAATTATCATATCAAAAATGGAAACGATAATTTTCTTATTTTTCTATTTTTATTAGAGCGGAATATGCCTATTTCGACAGAGCGGGTGGCGGTAGCACTTCCCCCCCTCCTCCTCAAGCTACCGCTACCCCGCATCTTCCCTTTAATATAAAAGTAATGTTTCAAACTGACCGTTAAACGGTATCAAAATTTAATAACCGTAATGTCAGTTCATTATCTTACCCAATTCTATAGCCTTCAATCTGCCCTAAAATTAAGGATTAAGGGATAATTGTGCCCTTCATTAGAAAAACGGAACCGGTATAAAACCAAAATCTTATGGGATTAATCTTAAGGGCAATATCCTAAAAAAGTCTTGTTGACTTAGAACCGTTATGGAGAAAAAATTTTCTGTAATTTCGCCTTGGTGAGAAAGGTAGAAAACCTTTCTGTTTTAAAACAATCTTTTTGAAAAATTTAATTATAATTAAAAACTTTAAATTATTATAAAAATTAAAATATTATTACAAAGAGAGCGATTTGTAACTTTATCAATAGAAAAGAATTCCCTTCCTATTGTTTAAATAATCTTAATAAAAGAAAACAAACTTTTTCATAATTTGCATAAGTATTGATATAAAAAATGCATATTTATAAATAGCTAACCGCCTTGCCGACAGCCATTAGGACGAGTAGGGAAATGTTGGCTTGTTCAGAGACAGAGTAAGCTTCACTAGAATAGCTTTATGCTGAAAATTTAAAGTGAGCCCTCTTGATCTGATAAAACTGATAGACATATTGCTATTGCGGCTTCCGGTTATTGAAGGAATATAAGATTAATATCTTATATTCCTCAACATCAAAGATCCTTTTTAAGGACCTTAAGAATAGAGCCAAAAGAACGCAAAAGTAATAGAAAGTAGTCGTAAAAATAATATTTTCGCGAACTACTTTAACTAATATGCAGGGTTAAGTGTAGCTATGGCTTCTTCGACTTTTTACATTCCTTTCGTCAACGAAATGGGCGAAGGTTCGCTTGAAAAAGCAATCAAAGATCTTAACGGTAGCGGTTTCAAACACGCTCTTATCGTTTCTGATGCTTTCATGAACAAGTCCGGTGTTGTAAAGCAGGTTGCTGACCTGTTGTCAGCACAGGGTATTGCTTCTTCGGTTTATGATGGCGTTATGCCGAACCCGACTGTTAGCGCAGTTCTGGCCGGTCTCGACATCCTGAAACAGCACAAATCCGACCTCGTCGTATCGCTTGGTGGTGGTTCACCCCATGACTGTGCGAAGGCTATTGCTCTGGTCGCTTCCAATGGCGGCGAAATCAAAGATTACGAAGGTATCGATAAGTCGAAAAAACCTGCGCTGCCTTTGATTTCTATCAATACCACGGCTGGTACGGCTTCTGAAATGACGCGTTTCTGCATCATTACCGATGAAGTCCGTCACGTCAAAATGGCTATTGTTGATCGCCACGTCACCCCGATGGTTTCCGTCAATGATCCGTTATTGATGGTTGGTATGCCAAAAGGCCTGACCGCTGCAACCGGTATGGATGCTCTGACGCATGCTTTTGAAGCTTATTCTTCAACGGCGGCTACTCCGATCACCGATGCTTGTGCTTTAAAAGCAGCTGAATTGATCTCCAAGAGCCTGCCTGCAGCTTGTGCAAACGGCAAAGACATGGCTGCCCGTGAGGGAATGGCCTATGCTGAATTCTTGGCTGGTATGGCATTCAATAACGCCTCCCTTGGTTATGTGCATGCTATGGCCCATCAGTTGGGCGGTTATTACAATCTGCCGCATGGTGTCTGTAACGCTGTTCTGTTGCCGCATGTTCTGGCTTATAACGCCAAGGTCGTTGCAGGTCGTCTGAAAGACGTTGGTGCGGCTATGGGTCTTGATGTCGCTAAATTAAGCGATGATGAAGGCGCAAAAGTGACCATTCAGGCTGTTCGTGATCTGGCCGCTTCTATTGGTATTCCTGCCAATCTGACCGAACTGGGTGCGAAGAAGGAAGATGTTCCGATTCTCGCCGATCACGCCCTGAAAGACGCTTGTGCTCTGACCAACCCACGTCAGGGTAGTCAGAAAGAAGTTGAAGAACTCTTCTTGAGCGCTTTCTAATTCTTTTTGCAAAACAGATAAATCTTTATCTGATTGCAAGCTTTAAACAGAGGTCTCCCGTTTTAAAACGGGGGACTTTTGTTTTTTAAGCTGATTTTTTTGTAAAAAATTTTGTTACAAACGGCTATTTTTATTCATATGTTTTTAAATGTTATTAAGCTTACCGTCATAAATAACCTGTAAACATAAGCTTTATATAGAATAAGCTAGAAAAAATGCGCTAATACGCAAGGGCTTTCGACTGCCTAAATCAAAAATGAATGATTTCTGGGTTGCTTTATTATTTTTACAATCAAGCCTCGGAAGTGTACAGCAAAGCCGCGTTTGCCTATCCGGCAACAAAAAGATTTTCAGATGAGCCCTACCACCCTAAAACATTCCATGTTTAAAAAAGTGGTGAGCGCGTAATGTAGAGTTTGTTTCAGGCCTATGTTTCCAAACAAAAAAACGCCATTGCTTGATACCATAAAGACGCCTTCAGACTTGCGTCATTTAGAGCGCATGGAGCTGAGGCAATTGGCGGATGAGTTAAGGAAAGAAACAATATCCGCTGTCGGTGTAACGGGTGGACATTTGGGTTCAGGCTTGGGTGTTATCGAACTGACGATAGCGCTGCATTATGTTTTTGATACGCCCAAAGATGCTTTAGTATGGGATGTGGGTCATCAGACATATCCGCATAAGATACTGACAGGGCGTCGGGATCGCATACGCACGCTGAGGCAACGGGACGGGTTATCGGGTTTCACGCAGCGGGCAGAAAGCGAATATGATGCGTTTGGGGCCGCGCATAGTTCGACCTCTATTTCTGCGGCGTTAGGTTTTGCGATGGCCAGCAAGTTATCCCATAAAAAGGATAAAGCGGTTGCGATCATCGGTGATGGTTCGATGACAGCGGGCATGGCGTATGAGGCGATGAATAACGCCAAGGCAGCCGGAGAGCGTCTGATTGTCATTTTGAACGACAATGAGATGTCGATTTCCCCGCCCGTTGGTGCGCTTTCTTCTTATTTAAGCCGTTTGATTTCCTCTCGTCCCTTTATGAACCTGCGGGATATTATGCGAGGGGTGGTGAACCGGATGCCGAAAGGGCTGGCGATAGCCGCCCGTAAAGCGGATGAATACGCGCGGGGTATGGCAACCGGCGGCACCCTGTTTGAAGAGCTAGGTTTTTATTATGTTGGGCCGGTAGATGGTCATAATCTGGATCAGCTTATTCCGGTTCTTGAAAATGTGCGCGATGCCAAGGATGGCCCTATTTTAGTCCATGTCGTGACAAGAAAAGGGCAAGGTTATGCGCCAGCGGAAGCCGCCGAAGATAAATATCATGCGGTGCAACGGTTGGATGTCGTTTCCGGTAAGCAGGCCAAGGCGCCTCCGGGGCCTCCCAGCTATACTTCAGTGTTTGCAGAACGCCTTATCAAAGAAGCCCAAGCAGATGATAAGATTGTAGCTATCACGGCTGCGATGCCAACCGGCACGGGTCTCGATCGCTTCCAACAATATTTCCCCGAACGGATGTTTGATGTCGGTATTGCCGAACAACATGCCGTCACCTTTGCGGCCGGTCTGGCGGCTGCCCATTATAAGCCTTTTTGTTGTTTGTATTCGACCTTCCTGCAACGGGGTTATGATCAGCTGGTGCATGACGTAGCGATCCAGAACCTCCCAGTGCGCTTTGCGGTGGATCGGGCGGGCTTGGTTGGGGCTGATGGCGCGACCCATGCCGGAAGTTTTGATCTCGCCTTTATGGTCAATCTTCCCAATATGGTGGTAATGGCCCCTTCCGATGAAGCCGAACTTTCCAGTATGGTTCATACCATGGCACAATATGACAAAGGCCCCATCTCTGTTCGTTACCCGCGCGGAAACGGTATCGGGGTGACCTTACCGGAAAATCCAGAAACGCTTACCATTGGTAAGGGACGTCTGCTCCGTCGCGGTAAAACGGTCGCCATCTTATCCTTGGGCACCCGTCTTGAAGAATCTTTGAAAGCGGCTGATCGCCTTGATGCACAAGGCCTTTCTACCTCTGTTGCAGATATGCGCTTTGCCAAACCCTTGGATGAAACCCTTACCCGTCATCTCCTGAAAACCCATAAGGTCATCGTTACAGTTGAAGAGGGCGCTCTTGGCGGCTTCGCTACCCAAGTCCTCACTATGGCTTCCGATGAAGGTTTGATGGATGAAGGCCTTAAAATCAGAACCCTGCGGTTACCTGATCGCTTCCAACCTCAGGATAAACCCGAAATCCAATATGCCGAAGCCGGTCTTGATGCCGATGGTATTGTCGCCGCCGTTATCTCTGCATTACATCGCAATGCTAAACCTGTCGAACTCGTTGAGATTACAGCAAAAGTAGCAGAAGATATGACCTTATGAAAAAGGTTACTTTTTTCCTGGATTATCCCGCTATAACTACTGAATTTAAACAGTAGTTCATTATGCGGACTGATATCATGACATCGGATACATCATGCATCGCTTTTTCGTAACGCGTCTGGCGGACATAAGCTGCCGCTTTCCCCGTACTGTTTTAGCGCTTACCCTTCTTGTCACGGTAATGGCGACGGGTTTTGCTGCGACCCATTTTCAAATTACGACGGATACAGCGACGCTGATTTCACCAAAAGTGACGTATCGTGTTAATGAAGACAAATTTGCAGAGGCGTTTCCTTCGGCTGGAGACGCGACCTTAGTCGTTGTAGAAGGTCAGACGCCAGAATTAGCAGAAGCGGGGGCTGCCAAATTAGCCGAACGATTGGCACAGGATAAAAAACATTTTGTGGACGTTTCCCGCCCCGATGGAGGTGATTTTTTTGCCCGTGAAGGGATTCTTTTTGGTAAATTAGAGGATGTGCAAGATACCACTAAGCAGATGATTTCTGCTCAGCCCTTTCTTGGGCCGTTGGCATCCGATCCATCTTTACGGGGTATTGATAATGCGCTGAATACAATGCTGATGGGTATTACGCGCAATATGGCATCGCTTGATCAACTCCAAACTCCCATCCGTTCGATAAATGCGGCCCTTACCGATCAGATGAATGGGAAACCAACATGGTTTTCATGGCAACGCCTGTTTTCTGCCCATAATCCGAGCATGCAGCCGCCCTTAAAACGCTTAATTTTGGCACGTCCCATTTTGAATCTAAGCGCGCTTATGCCCGGCCTTGAGGCGAGTGAAGCCATCCATAAAGCTGCGGCTGATTTACAATTAGATGCCGCCCATGGTGTTAATATCCGTTTAACCGGCGCAGTCCCACTATCCGACGAAGAATTTGCCTCGCTGGCTGATAAAATATGGTTAGTAGCGGGTGCCATGATTGGCGCTATGCTGATTACCCTTTGGTTAGCTGTACGATCACCGGCGATTGTTGCGGCTATTATGATGACGACGATTGCCGGATTAATTGTTACCGCAGCGGTAGGGTTAATAACCGTCGGGCGCTTTAACCTTATATCAGTTGCCTTTATTCCGTTGTTTGTCGGATTAGGGGTCGATTTTGGGATTCAGCTTTCTGTTCGCTTTCTTGCGGAATTGGAAACCGAACCCAATCCCCAGAAAGCCTTAATCAATGCAGCTAATGCGTTAGGTCATTCCCTTTTGTTAGCCGCTGGCGCGGTATGCCTTGGTTTCTTATCTTTTTTACCGACGGCTTATATCGGTATTTCGGAATTAGGTTTAATTGCCGGTGTTGGCATCTTGATCGCATTATTGTTCTCGATCACTATGATGCCCGCTCTTTTAATGTTGTTTCGCCCGAAACCCCCGCGACATCATGTCGGCTGGCGCAATCTGGCCCCCGTCGATCGCTTTTTGGTCAGAGAACGGCGCTGGGTTATTGGTAGTTTTCTGGGATTAACCCTGATTAGTATTATATCCCTGCCCTGGGTTCAGTTTGACTTTAATCCGCTTCATCTCAGAAATCCCAAGGGAGAAGCGATGGCAACCTTACTTTCTTTGATGAAAGACCCCAATCAAACCCCGAATACTATTGATATTGTCGCCCCGGATACCAAAACGGCGGCGGATTGGGTCAGTCGCCTGTCGAAATTACCGGAAGTGGCGCAAGCGGTTACAATTGATAGCTTTGTTCCTCAAGATCAGGCCCCTAAATTAGCGGTTATTTCTGATGCCAGTATAATTTTGGATTCGACTATTAATCCGATTGAAACACTGCCAGCACCTAGCGATGCCGAAGTCACATTATCTTTACGTCAGACAGCAACTTCTTTACGGGAAGCCGCAGGAACGGGTACGGCTGAGGCCGCCACGGATGCGCGCCATTTAGCTGATTCCCTGGATAGATTAGCAGCCAGTTCACCCGATATGCGCCAAGCGGCTAATCAGCTTTTTAGCATGCCTTTGGAGGTCATGCTTAACCAAATGCGGGCGATGTTACAGGCTGAAGCCGTAGATAGAGAGGGCCTGCCACAAAATTTAAAGAATGACTGGATTGCAAAAGATGGTCGCATCCGCATCGAAGTATTTCCATCAGGTGATAGCAACGATAACAAAAATTTAATCCGCTTTGCAAAGGCCGTCCAACAGATTGTTCCCAGCGCCTCGGGTATGCCCATTTCTACCCAAGCCGCTGCCTATACTATCGCAAAAGCCTTTATTCAGGCTGGTATTTTAGCCTTCATCACGGTCTGTTTGCTGCTCTTTCTGGTGCTCCGCAACATTCGTGAAGTGGCCTTTACCTTAGCGCCGATTATTCTTTCTATTTTCCTTACGCTTGCCAGCTGTGTTTTGATTAGGCAGCCAATCAACTTTGCCAATATTATCGCGTTTCCTTTATTATTCGGGGTAGGCGTCGCTTTTCATATCTATTTCGTGATGGCTTGGCGTCATGGAGAAAGAAACCTTTTACAATCCAGCTTGGCCCATGCCGTTTTCTTCTCTGCCATGGCAACCGGAACGGCTTTTGGTAGTCTGTGGTTATCCTCCCATCCAGGGACAGCCAGTATGGGAAAAATCCTTATGCTGTCTTTAGTCTGGACCTTGATTTGTGCACTGATTTTTGAACCTGCCTTATTAGGCAGCAAAGAAAACAAAGCAAAGGAAGCGTCGAAACCTACTGATAAGGCTTAAAAAAATATAATTTTTATCTGATTTGCCCAATTATAGCCTTGCTTATCGGCAAATAGCGTCATCGCCTGTCTTGATAAAAAACAGGCTAGGCGTAACAAGGGTCGGATAAAGGCGGGTATCTAAAAATACCCAATCTGATTTTAGCGGGAAAAAACCAAAATCAAGGTTTTCGGTATTTTATCCCGCCGACAAAGCAGGAATAAAGATTGCATGGCTGTGTATACTTCGGTCAGTAATGATGAAGTCTCTTCATTTTTGGCGCTCTATCCGGAATCTGGCCGGTTACTTTCCGTAAAAGGCATTACGGAGGGTGTAGAAAACAGCAATTATCTGATTACGACAGATCGTCGCGCTTATATTCTGACGCTATATGAAAAACGGGTTAATCCAGAAGAGTTACCTTTTTTCATGGCGCTAACAGATCATTTAGCGGCTGAAAATTTGCCTGTACCCAAAGCATGGCGCAGTCGAGACGGTAAACAGATTCAGACTTTAGCGGGTCGCCCTGCTTGTTTAATCGAATTTTTACAAGGCCGCTGGACGCCTTCGCCTTCGCCTGCCCAGACTCAGGCTACCGGCGAAATGCTGGGCAAAATGCATAACAGTTTGGCGCATTTTAATCTCAATCGTAAAAACAGCCTTGATTTACCGAGCTGGCACGAATTGTTTCACCGCTGTGGTATTGAAGCGCTTAATAGCATTGAGGCGGGAATGGGTGACGAGGTTAAGCAAGAATTGGCCTATCTCGATCAATTCTGGCCGAAAGATCTGCCTCATTCCGTTATCCATGCTGATTTATTTCCAGATAATGTTTTATTTGAAGGTGAAAGACTAAAGGGCGTTATTGATTTCTATTTTGCCTGCACCGAAATTCGGGCGTGGGATTTAGCCATCACCTATAGCGCTTGGTGTTTTGATAGCGATAATCGCTTTTTACCAGAGCATGCTCATGCTTTGATAAAAGGCTATCATCAGACTTTCACCCTTTCAGAAGAAGAACGGGCTGCTTTTCCAGTCTTGTTACGTGGGGCTGCTTTACGGTTTTTGCTGACGCGCGCGTGGGATTGGCTCAATACCCCAAAAGAGGCTTTAGTCGTACCGAAAGATCCTCGTGATTTCTTTAAACGGATGCTTCATTATCGTCAGGCTGATTTAACGGCACTAGGTTTTTGATTTCCAATGTCAGAAATCAACGAAGATCGCCCTTTTGTTATGATCGCAACAGATGGCGCTTGTAAAGGAAACCCCGGCCCGGGTGGCTGGGGGGCGCTATTACGGTGTAAAGGCCATGAAAAAGAGCTTTCAGGCGGTGAAAATCCTACAACCAATAATCGTATGGAATTGCAAGCTGTCATCGAAGCCCTAGCTTGTCTGAAACGGCCTTGTAGGATAGAATTATCCATCGATAGCAAATATGTGATGGATGGCCTGACACGCTGGATTCATGGCTGGCAAAAGAACGGTTGGAAAACTGCGGCCAAAAAGCCAGTCAAAAATGCTGAACTGTGGAAACAATTACTGGAAGCCACAAAAGACCACGAAATCAAATGGAAATGGGTTAAAGGTCACGCTGGTCATCCTGACAATGAACGCGCGGATCAACTTGCCAGCGATGCAGCGATAGCTATGAAAATTTAAAGAAGGCCACTCCTATAGTGGCCTTTAAATTAGCGTCCAGACACTATTATAATTTTGCGTATAAGTGCATTCTAACAAACGCCATATCACCGTTATCTTGTGCTCCTGATAGCTAAGAAAACAACACTTTTCCTCCAGCAATCAGGGCTATAACTCTCAGAAATATCACGCTTGTTTCAGTCTCTTGTCGAGCAAAGCGATTATTTCTGTCGTCTGGCCTGTTTCCCCTAGTCTTGGAAATATCCGCGTAAGACTATTGTTATGCGCCTCTAACGTCATATCTGTCATCGCATCAATCGCTAGGGTAATATTAAAACCTAATTCATAGGCGGAACGCGCTGTGGATTCGACACCAAAACTGGTTGCAACCCCTGCAATCACTACTTGGGTAATCCCATATTTTCTAAGATAAGCTTCCAAATCTGTATGAGTGAAGGCACCCCATGTATATTTAGTCACTCTGTAGTCACTAGGCTGCCCATTGAGCTCGGGCGTTAATTCTGTCCAACCTTCAGGTAATGGATCTTGCTTAAAAGACTGCTCCGTTCGAACGGGCGAAACACCTGCGACATTAACAAGGACAACGGGAAGGTTGTGACGGCGGAAGGCCTCGGCCAAAGCGCGAGAACGCTTAACGACTTCTTCTGTCGGATGCACAGTAGGATAGGAAAGAATGCCTTTTTGAAGATCAATAAGAATAAGCGCTGTTTTAGGATCAAGGGTTGTTACTGTCATATTGTTTTCCTGTAAGGCGAAGGTGATCTGCCCCTTCCCTTTATCGTCGTTTGGATTAGGCCTTATTATAGAGATAATATCCCTTTATAATCTGACCGCTAAGATAGCCAAAAGATTTATGAAAAGGGTCTTAAGTGGCCTTGTTAATTGGCCTTGTCATTTATTGTTATCGTTTTTTTGGTCTCTCGTCGGGACGCTTTCATGGCATGATAGAGAGCATCATAAAAGACAGGAAAAGCTATGGCTCAGTTTAAGCGTTTAAATCATACCATGGCGCTTAGTGCGCAGATAACCGTTACCGATGTAGAAGAAGCTGCCCGTGACGGGTTCCGCCATATCATCAATAATCGCCCTGACGGGGAAGAATCCGGCCAACCAAAAGGCCGAACAATCGAAGCGGCAGCGAAAGCGGCTGGCTTGGGATATACCGCTATTCCGGTGAAACCGGGCGGGCTAGATGAATCTGCCTTGGTCGCGATGACAGAAGCTTTGCAACAAGCAGAAGGGCCGATCCTAGCCTATTGTCGAACGGGTACCCGTTCTGCTTTTTTATGGGCCTTATCGACGGCGGCTTTAGGAGAATCAGAACCGGATGTTATCTTTGCCGAGGCAGCCAATGCAGGATATGATTTAACCCCCATTATGCCGATGGTCGACAATTTGGCAAAAACCCATAAATAAATTATCCAATCAAAAGACAGCCTTTTTTCAGAGGCCGCCCCTTAAAATATTTACCTGAATAGAGTTAGGCATTAAAAAAAATCTTCAGTGAATAAGAAAGCGGGCATCCATGTCCTTAGGAGTGATATTGCTGTCCCCTTTCGCAATTTTCACCCCTAAAACATGGGCTACCAAAGGCTGAACATCAATATTATCCATAGTATCAATAACGGCATGTCTTTTGAAAGCGGGGCCATTAGCTATAAATAAAGCCCCCATTTCTGGGGTCATATTATCGTAACCATGATTACCACGATGAATATGCCCCATAGCATTTTCACTGCCAATAATAGACCAGCCGACATCCGCTATACAAATTACACTCGGCACGCGTGGATTATGCCCATAATGAAGATAAGGCGGAATTTGGTTTTTAGGCCAGCATTGCATGTGATCATGATGACGGAATAAAGCAGAAATATCTTGTCCCGCGGCGGGTTCGATCCCAGCATAAGCGCCACTAGTAATAAGGCGATAACGGCTTGATGGAATAACCTTATTCAAGATAATCGCTCGATCAGAGGCCGTTGCTGCCATACCATGATCGGAAACAATCACTAAATTAGCATTAATATGGCGATGGGTTAATTCTTGTACCAACTGACCAATAGCCTGATCGACTTTAGTCAGATTTTCATTCATTTCTGGTGAGTCTGGGCCATAGACATGGCCTATATGATCAACATTTTCAAAATAGAGTGTAACGAATTGAGGACGATGAGAAGAGGGATAGTCAAGCCAGGAGATAACCTGATCTACTCTTTCTGAAAAAGGTACATGCCCATTAAAACGGCGCCACATTTCAGGTCGGATACCATGAATATCCGCTTCGGAGCCTGGCCAGAACATAGTAGCCGAGACAATACCTTGTTTCTCAGCGGTCACCCATAAAGGTTCGGCTTCATCCCACCATCGATGATCTACGACTGCTTGATGGTCGGACATTTTAAAATGATCATCTGGTTTAATGGCCATATCATCCATTGTATTTCCCACGATGCCATGATGATCGGGATAAAGTCCCGTTACCAAGGTATAATGATTGGGAAAGGTAATAGATGGAAAAGAGGGGTGCATAATTTTGGCATAAGTACCGTTATTCGCTAAGGCTAACAGATGAGGCGTCACCCCTCTTTTGATATAATCAGCACGAAAACCATCAATTGAAATCAGAATAAGCGGTGTTTTGTTTTTAGGATACGAAGAAGCCGCTACGGCCCTGTCGGATAAAAAGGCTGGAACCGACAGGATAAAAAGCAAAAGAATACAAAAAATAGCTGAAATAATAGGATTAAATTGAATTTTCCTGTAATCTTTTGCTGCCATGCTGCAATCCTTATATCCCAAAAACCAACGGTTATTTGCGATAGCAAACCTTATGTACAGCTTTTATGACAGCCTCAGCACTGACCAACGCCATTTTTTCAAGATTAACGGCGTAAGGTGTTGGCGTATCCGCATTGGTAACCCTTAAAACGGGCGCATCAAGGTTATCAAAGCCTTCATCCATGGCAATGGCTGCAATTTCAGAAGAAATAGAACAGGTGGGCCAACCATCTTCCACAGTTACCATCCGATTAGTTTTAGCCAAACTTTTTAGAATGGCTTCTTTATCGAGAGGCCGCAATGTCCGCAAATCGATTACTTCGGCATTAATACCTTCTTGCGCTAATTTTTCAGCCGCTTCCAAGGCAAAAGAAACACCGATAGAATAGCTGACAATTGTGACGTCTTTTCCTTCCCGGATAATACGCGCCTTTCCGATAGGAAGCACAAAATCCTCTATTTCAGGGACATCAAAGCTTTTACCATAAAGTAATTCACATTCTAAAAAGACCACCGGATCTTCTGAACGGATAGCGGCTTTTAACAAGCCTTTGGCATCAATCGCATCATAAGGTGCCAGCACGATAAGCCCGGGAACAGCAGCATACCATGGCCCAAAATTTTGAGTATGCTGTGCCCCCACGCGTGGCGCAGCGCCATTCGGCCCACGAAAAACGATGGGACAGCGTACTTGGCCACCGGACATATAATGCGTTTTAGCCGCCGAATTGATGATATGGTCGATAGCTTGCATCGAAAAATTCATGGTCATAAATTCGATAATAGGACGCAAGCCTTCCATTGCGGCCCCGACACCAATACCGGTAAAACCATATTCCGAAATAGGCGTATCAACCACGCGTCTAGGGCCGAATTCATCAAGCAAGCCCTGTGTTACCTTATAAGCGCCTTGGTATTCTGCGACTTCTTCACCCATGACAAAAACGCGATCATCGCGCCGCATTTCCTCAGCCATGGCGTCACGTAGTGCTTCTCGAAGCGTCTGTTGAAAAAATTGAGTACCTTCAGGTATTTCCGCACCTACTGTGCGTTGTTTTTCAACTTGTTCAGAAGGAAGCGTGACCGTTTTATCTATCGCCACAGATGTAGTTTCCGACACTGTATCAGAAGCCAAAGACGGTTTATCAGAAGCAGATATATGAACATCTTGGGCATCTTGCCCTAAATAAGCGATAGGCGTACCGACTTTTACATCTGTGCTCCCTTCTGGGACCAAAATTTTAGTGAGGATGCCTTCATCCACAGCCTCAAATTCCATAATGGCCTTGTCTGTTTCAATTTCAGCAAGGATATCACCTGCTTTAATAGCGTCCCCTTCTTTAACCAGCCATTTGGTAAGCGTTCCCTCTTCCATAGTGGGGGACAGAGCAGGCATCTTAAGCTCTATGGCCATATCAGTATTTCCCTACCAAAATATCGGTATATAATTCTTCAGGCTCCGGTAACGGTGCCTTTTCTGCAAATTCAGCTGCGTCTTTAACCTGTTGACGGATGTCATCATCAATTTGGGTCAGCGTATTTTCTTCCACACCCGCCTTAAGGAGGTCTTTTTTCAAGGCCTCTATCGGGTCATGATAGTCTTTCATTTCATTCACTTCTTCACGGCTGCGATAACGCGCCGGATCAGACATTGAATGGCCCCGATACCGATAGGTTTTCATTTCAACAATAATGGGGCCTTTTCCAGATTGTACCCAGTTAACAGCAACCTCTGAGGCACCCCGTACGTCCAGCACATCCATGCCATCAACGACAAGGGCCGGAATACCAAAACCCTGTCCCCGTTCCGATAAAGCCGTGTGGGCATTAGCGCGTTGGATACTGGTTCCCATAGCATAGCCATTATTTTCAATGACAAAGATAACCGGCAATTTCCACAAGGCCGCCATATTAAAAGCTTCGTAAACCTGCCCTTGATTAGCTGAACCGTCACCAAAATAGGCGGCGGCGCATCCCCCATCATCGCGGTATTTATGAGCAAAGGCCAAACCTGCCCCTAAGGGAACCTGTGCCCCGACAATACCATTTCCACCAAAAAATTTATGTTCTGTGGAAAACATGTGCATGGAGCCCCCCTTACCATGCGAGATGCCGGCAGCACGGCCAGTTAATTCTGCCATGACAATTTTGGGATCAATGCCATAAGCCAGCATATGGCCATGTTCACGATAGCCTGTAATAACACTATCTCGACCGGGCTTTAAGGCTGCCTGTAAACCCACAGCAACCGCCTCTTGCCCAATATATAGATGACAAAAACCAGCAATGAGACCAAGGCCATATAGCTGTCCACAACGCTCTTCAAAGCGACGGATAAGGAGCATTCGCCGGTAAAATTCGAGCATCTCCTCACGGTCAGCCTGATAGCGACCGGGAATCGGTGGCAGATCATGATTGGGAATAGTGGGTACCGCATCGTTTTTTGGATGCTTACCAGAATCCTGAGTTGCTCTGGCCATGAAGTGAGGCCTCCTGTCAAAAAAGACTAAAAGCTCTGACGGACAGGATAAAGCAGTATTTGGGTCTTACCCCTGCCCTGACAGCGCGGGTTCTATGAAAAGTGGGTTTTGGGCTTAGCCAATATCAGCCCTTCTGTCTCTTATAATCTATAAATCATAGCCTGCTTTTATAAGAAAGGAATTTTCTATAGAAGTTTTGAAGATTTGATAGCAGCCGAAATTCTTCTCTTAATAATTTTTAAGGTAATAGAATATCTTGGTGACAACAAGCGATCTGACTATCCTTTATGCAGATAAATTATTTTTACGATAAACTATTCCTATTATTATACTGAATTGAAACGATCAGCCTATCTTTAAGATAACAGAAATAAAAAAGATAAAGCCCGATGGGATAACCTTAAAAAGAAAAATGACTAATTTACTCGTCATTCAAATTTTTAAAATGTTCAATCAACATATTAAGCAACGCCCGAACAGAAGGTAATAAACCGCGCCGCGTAGGATAGACGACATGAATAATTTCGGGCTTTAATGACCAGTTTGGAAGTAATTCTATCAATTGTCCTCGTTCCAAAGCCTGACGAACTATCATAAAAGGCAAATGAACCACACCCAGACCCGCTATAGCGGCTTCTTGTAAAGCAAACATATCAGTTGTGACGAAGCGGGGCTCATAGTTGATGGTAACAATTTCATCGCTGGGACCAAATAACTGCCAGCTATAACTTTTAAGGAGCGTGGCATTCGCAAAAGCAGGCCAATGACTAAGATCTTCTGGCTTTTCTAAGGGGGCATATTGCCTAATCAAATTAGGACTAGCCACGAGTATCTGTTTTCGGCTTGTTAACTGACGCATGGTCAAGTCGCTATCTTCAAAAGGCAGGGGACGAACACGGATAGCAAGGTCGATAGCATCGCTGATAGGATTTACAGAACGATTCGTAGCTTCCATTTGTAGTTTTACTTTAGGATAACGCGCCAAAAATGCCGCTAATATCGGACTAAGCGTTGCGTGAAGCAGGGCAATAGGACAAGAAAGCCGCACTAAACCGCAAGGTTCTTGATGCGTTTCTTCAATAGCTTTTTCAGCATTTTCGGCTTCAAAAATAACCGTTTGACAATGATCAAAATAAATTCTTCCAATCTCCGTTACCGAAAAATGACGGGTGGAGCGTTGTAATAATCGGACGCCGAGGCGGTTTTCAAGCTCGGTTATTCTTCGGCTTAGTTTTGATTTGGGAATACCTGTTGCACGGCTGGCCTGTGTAAATCCGCCATGTTCGACCACCTGAACATAGTAATAAATATCGTTTAAATTATACATTGCCATAACGGACTATTTTCATAATCAATTTATAAAAGGCAACAAAAAGACTGCGTGTATTGTTCTTATAATAGAACAGTGAAGTCAAAAAAGACGGCTACTGAAACAATAAGCTTTTATTACCTTCTCTGTCATAAGCATCAAAGCGCTGAAAAGGCCTTGTTATGAAAAAGCTTTTAAATTTTACGAGCAAAACGGATAGTCATTGGGTCGGGGATGGTTTTCCCGTACAGACATTATTTTCCTATCGTGATCATAATGCTCAGTTTAGTCCTTTTTTATTGCTGGATTTTGCGGGGCCTGTGGATTTTGAACCAAGTCAGCATCAAAGAGGTGTTGGCCAACATCCCCATCGGGGTTTTGAAACCGTTACTATTGTCTATGAAGGAGAAGTCGCTCATCGCGATTCAAGTGGCAAAGGCGGGGTTATCGGGGTCGGCGATGTTCAATGGATGACTGCGGGTTCTGGTATTTTACACGAAGAATTTCATTCTGAGGCTTTCACAAAAAAAGGGGGTCGGCTTCAGATGATTCAACTGTGGGTAAATCTACCTGCTAAAGATAAAATGACATCCCCTCATTATCAGGCGATTGTGAAGGAAAAAATACCCACAGTATCTTTGCCAGAAAACAGCGGCGCATTAAGAATTATCGCAGGTGATTATGAGGGACAGAAGGGGGCAGCCAAAACGTTCACCCCGATGGATGTTTGGGACGTCCATATTCATCAAGGGAAAACCGTTAAACTACCGCTAAAAGAAGGGCGGACAACACATTTAATCGCTGTAAAGGGGCTGCTGCGAGTAAATAGCGAAACTACCTTACGACAAGCGGATGTTGTCACAGCGAGCGCAGAAGGCGATAGTCTCAGCATAACTGCCGAAGAAGAGAGCACCTTCTTGTTATTAAGTGGTGAGCCTATCAAAGAAGAGGTCGTTGGCTATGGCCCCTTTGTAATGAACAGCCAAGAAGAAATAAAGCAAGCTGTCCGTGATTTTAACAGCGGACATTTCGGAGAAATAAAGAACTAAATCTGCTAAAAACAAAATGGACAGAATATTTTCTAATCAAAATAGATTCCGCCCATAGAACAGAAAAAATTGTCTATTTAGAATGAAATTATACTGAAAGGCACAGGGTATTTTTTTCTAAGGTGAAAAATACCCTGATTTTTTATAAAAATAGCAAGAAATCGTAAAAATTACTTCTGATTATCCAGAATCAAAACCTCATCAGGTCTAATTTGACGGGTTTCTTTGCGGACTAATTCATCAGCATAATCAGGATCAGTAGCCTTAGGATTAAGGAGCGCAATTCGATTGGCAAGCTGGTTTTTCTGTGCTTCCAAAGCCGCTAATTCCGTTTTTCGGATAGCAAGCTTCTGACGATATCCATCAAGAGAAAACAGACCATTTACCCCGACAAGGGCATTACCGATAAAAACCCCCAGCACAAGCAACATAAGGGCGGGACCAATCGCGGCACGAAAAAGGCTATTTTTTGAACGAATCAGGGACATGAAGCCTATAATTACCGCTTTAAGCGATAAATCAAGGCTCAATGTCCCCATTCAGTTAGAGCCGTTTAAAAACCGATTCTAGCTGCGATTCTTACTTTGCTTTTTTAAGAACAGAACGACCTGCATATTTTGCGACCGAACCTAATTCTTCTTCAATCCGCATCAGCTGGTTGTATTTAGCGATACGTTCTGAACGGCAAAGGCTACCAGTCTTAATCTGGCCACAGTTGGTGGCAACTGCAAGATCAGCAATCGTGGTGTCTTCGGTTTCACCAGAACGGTGAGACATAACAGCCGTGTAAGAAGCGTCGTTTGCCATGTTAACAGCAGCGAGCGTTTCAGACAGAGAACCGATCTGGTTGAACTTCACGAGCAGTGAATTAGCAATACCGCGTTCGATACCATCAGCAAGACGCTTCACGTTGGTCACGAACAGATCATCGCCGACCAACTGGATCTTGTTACCGAGCTTTTCGGTAAGAACCTTCCAGCCTTCGAAGTCATCTTCGGCCAAACCATCTTCGATGGAATAGATCGGATATTTACCACAAAGTTCGACATAATAATCGACGAGCTGTGCAGAGGTCAGGACGCGGCCTTCACCCTTAAGATCGTAGATGTTCTTTTCTTTGTTGTAGAACTCGGAAGAAGCAGCATCAAGAGCGATGAATACATCTTCACCTGGCTTGTAACCAGCTTTGGAGATGGAATCGACGATGAAGTCAAGCGCTGAAGAGGCACTGTCCAAGCTAGGAGCGAAACCACCTTCGTCACCGACGTTGGTGTTCATGCCCTTGGCAGCCAGCTCTTTTTTCAGGGTATGGAAAACTTCCGTACCGATACGAACCGCTTCATGAATCGAGCTTGCACCAACCGGCGCAATCATGAATTCCTGAAAATCGATGGGGTTATCGGCATGCATACCACCGTTTACGATGTTCATCATCGGAACCGGAAGAACGTGAGCAGCCGTACCACCAACATAACGGTAAAGCGGAAGGCCACGTGCATCAGCAGCAGCCTGAGCAACAGCCAAGCTGACACCGAGGATAGCGTTAGCGCCGAATTTACCCTTGTTCGGGGTACCATCGAGCTTGATCATCGTCTGGTCGATCAGTTCCTGATCTTCAGCATCAAGACCAACAATGGCTTTTGCGATTTCGTTGTTAACAGCGTGAACGGCTTTCGTTACGCCTTTACCACCCCAACGGGTTTTATCACCATCACGAAGTTCAACAGCTTCGTGAACACCGGTGGAAGCACCTGACGGTACAGCGGCGCGGCCAAAGCTGCCATCTTCAAGCGTAACATCAACTTCAACGGTTGGGTTACCACGGCTGTCGACAATCTGACGTCCATGGATATTGACAATAGCTGTCATATCGAAACCTTTCTTAAATTCTTTAGACGAGTCTCTTTTGAACCCTGTCCGCGAATGATCTATCCTTCCTTGGCGCATATGGCAATTGTACTGTTGCAATGATTATATTGCTTATGGTGAAACGTTATCGCTTCTCATGCGATTCTATAATCAGAAGAGAGTGATTATTTTTTCCGTATTGAGTGACTGGAGATAGACAATGGCCGAAAATAAAACCACGTCAGATGTAGAATCATCTGCAAAAAATGCCGAAAATCAGGCAGAAAAGGGCGTTAAGGCCGTTAAAGAACAGGCTCATGAGACAGGTCATCCCTTAGCAAAATCGGCTTCTCATGTTGCAGGTAAGGTGATGTCACACTTATCCGATGCTAAAGATCATACTGAAAAAAAAGAAAGTAAGCTTCATCATTTGTTGCATGATCACCATTTTACGAATGGTAAACTTCATGAAATTGGCGAAGATGGTCGTCATAAAGCCATTGAGGCTGTTAACAATGTCGCCAAAATTGTCGATCAGACAGCAGAATTAGTTGCTGAAAACTTTGGTAGTTCTTATGGCGATTATATGCATAAAGCTTCAAAGCATATCGGAAAATTGTCGCAAACCATTAAAAATAAAAAATTAGCTGATCTGACAAAAGGCGGCCACGGTATCATCCGCCGTAATCCTGTTGTCTCAGCGGGTGTCGCGGCTGCCATGGGATACGCTCTTTATCGCTTTGTCAGCCACAGAAAGCGTAAATGTGAAGAAAATCACCACTGTAATCATCAGGAAAGCAGTGCCCCTTCTTCTGACAGTAGCCAGCAGGATTCCTAACATTGACGCTTCATAACCCAAGCGAAAAAGACCTTCAAACTTCCGAAGATATTGCTACGGCTTTGTCTCATGCTGAAATTGATCCCGTAGCGGCAGAAAAAGTCGCTATGGGATTAGAGGATGACGAAGCAGCGGTTGCACGCGCAGAAGCGAATTTAGAGGAAGATGAATTAGAACAAGAAGCGGCTGATGAAAATGATTTGATCTATGAAGATACAGGTATTTTTCAGTCCTTCCAAAATTTAATTCAGGCAGGAAGAGACTTTTTCGATCGTGAAATAGACCTTTGTCGCGAGATTATCGTCGTACGCGTCAAACGTATCGCTAAGGCTGCTGCTGCATTGGTATTAGCCGTGGCTTTAGCGATAGTGGGTTTGATTGGTCTTCTGGTAGGTATTTTCATTGCTCTTATCCACGTTGTTGGGGCTTTGGGAGCAGGTCTGATTTATGCTGGTGTCGCCTTACCGGTTGCGGTGGTTTTAGTATTGGTAGCGCGTCATTGGCTTGTGAATCCATCGCAATAGGTTTCCGTTTCACCCAAAGGCTGTGATTCTGAAAGGAAACTGCCTGAAACAAGGCAAGGATATGATGCTCCATACTTCTAAAATTAATCGAAAAAAAGCTGAGGCAGAACAAGCGCGTATGAAGCTTATGGTTTCGCTGGATGATGTTACCAATCATCTACGTCCAGGATCAATTGCGCGTAGTCTTGTCAAATCAGTCGTAAAAACCGGAAAAAAAACGGTTAATCGCCTTAATCAAGAAGCCCAGCAACGTCCTATTGTGGCCGTAGCCGCCGCTAGTGGTCTTGGTTTTTTCTTCCTGTGGCGTTCCTCTCTTGGAGGAATGGTTATCCGACTTATCTTTTCTTTCTTTAAGAAGAATGAGCCCAACCCTTCCTAAAAAGAAAAGAATTCAATCACGGTTCAGATAACGATTTGTAGGCTGTACTGGTCAGTATGATTTTATATATACGCCATAGTATATTTTTTGTACTGACTAGTATTATTGATTCGCCCGAAATAACCGTAGAGAAATATCTGGGCTCCCACAGGTCATTCTCCTTACTTCTGAACATCGGTCGAATCAGCAAGATGCCAAAATATGGCTTCCGCTTTGAAAACCGACTTCTCCGACATTAGTCCGAGAAAGGAGAATTATGAAAAGCATCCTGAAAAACTTTACTATTCCCGCTATTTTTGTTTCCATGGCAGCACCAGTAGTAGCGGCTATTGATAGCCAGACGCCTTCGGGTTTAATCAATGGGCTGATAGATGAAGGTTTGACCATTGCAAAATCCAATGATCAATCCCATGCGCGCCAAAAATTCAGAACTTTATTAGGACAATATTTTGAAGTTGACCAAATCGGCGATAGTCTGATTCGGCGCTGGAAACCCCAGATAACCTCAGAGCAACTAGCAGCGTATCAAAAGGCCTTACCTAATTTTATTATTAACACTTATGCGAATCGCATCTCGGATTATACTTCTGCCAAAGTTAAAATTATTCGTATTATTCCGGCTGGTGATGGGGCGGCGGTTTTATCCCAAGTCACTAAAACAGGGGCACAGCCCGTCAATGTCATTTGGACGCTGGATAAAACAGCGGACGGCTATAAAGTCAGCAATATGACGGTAGCTGGTATTAATCTTTTGATAACACAACGTGCAGATTTTGATTCAGTGGTAGAACATAAAGGTTTTGATGCATTAGTAGCCATGCTTCAGGCGCGTGCTGAATAAAATATGTGTAGGTTAAAAAATAAGGACTAATCGCCGTCGCCGTTTTTGGTCTTTTTTATAAAGATCCAATTTTTAAAAATTAATAAATCTTTTATGATAATGGAAACGTAGCAACGGACGAATGAGAAGAAGACCAATTAAAAATCCCCCGATATGAGCAGGAGTCGCAATCGAAATATCATTGCTTTCGCTAAAACCGATCAGGGTTTGAATAATAATCCAAGCACTAGCCAACCAGAAAATATGAATAAGATGGTTTAACCAACGATAAGAAAAAAACTGGCGCTCTTGGCCAAATAAAAGCGCATATGCCCCAAATAAAGCCGATATAGCCCCACTAGCCCCTATCATTGGATAATAACTGGTTGGGTTAATCCAATATTGCGAAAAGGCCGAGACATAAGCGCCGACGATATAAAGAAAAACAAAATTGCCGCTGCCAATTACCATTTCAACATAGCGGCCACAAAAAGCCAGCATCAACATGTTGAAACCAAGATGCAATATCCCTTCATGTACCACCGTAGCTGAAAGGGGTGTCAGCCAAAACGGCAATGAAGGGATACCAGAATGCCAGCCATTTAGACGAGCTGGTATAAAACCAGCCGCCATAGCCCATAAATCCTGATGATGAGTCAGTATCGACGCAAGCCAAAAACCAGAGGTTATAATAACCAATCCAATGGTTGCGCGAGCAGGAGGCAGCCTCACGCCCTAAAATCCAAGCTTAAATAAATTCAATTTTGGAAATCAGATAATAGCGGTCACCTGAAGGTACAGTCACCTCGATTTCATCATCAACTTTACGGCCAATTAAAGCGCGTCCAAGGGGTGAATTATAAGAAATTCGACCACTTTTGGCGTTTGCTTCGGTCTGACCGACGATTTGATATTTAACCGGTTTATCATCTTCATCTAAGAGATGCACGGTCGCCCCGAAGATGACTTTATCACCTGATAGCGTCTTGGGATCGATGATAAGTGCGCGACTCAGTTTGCCTTCAATATCGGCAACCATCGCTTCGACTTGTCCTTGCCGTTCTTTGGCAGCATGATATTCTGCATTTTCAGACAAGTCACCATGCGCGCGCGCTTCTTCGATCGCGTCGATGATTTTAGGCCTTTCAGCCTGTAATCGAGCCAGCTCCTCGGTCAACATATGATGACCTTCAATAAGCATTGGTATTTTTTCTTGGGCTGCCATAGGCAATATCCCCTAAACGATAAAAGTAAATCCCATAAAGGGCTAAATATAACCCCATTAGCACTCAACAAATGGCTGGGATCAGACGTGCATCAAGGCATGATAGGATTGTAAAGAGCGGACTTCAAGCTTTCGCGCTTTAATTGCGACAATAGCTTCAGCGGCGATCACAGCCGCAGCGGCTGTCGTGAAATAAGGCACAGGTGCTAAAACAACCGAAGAGCGGATAGAGGCCGAATCCTGAAGCGACTGCCATCCTTCTGTTGTATTGACCACTAAAGCAATAGCACCATCTTTGATAAGATCCACAATATGGGGTCTACCTTGCCGTACTTTATTAACCCGATCTACGGGAACACCCTGCTCTTTTAGGTAGTTGGCTGTGCCATCAGTAGCAACCAATTTAATACCCAAATCGGTTAAAGCCCGTAAAGATTCCACAATCTGGGCTTTGTCACTATCTTTTACTGAAATAAAGAAAGTTCCTGAGCGTGGTAAAGCATTACCGGCAGCCAGCTGTGCTTTGGCAAAAGCCATCGGGAAATCTATATCGATTCCCATGACTTCACCCGTGGATTTCATTTCCGGGGATAATACAGGATCAACCCCAGGGAAACGCGCCCAAGGGAAAACCGCTTCTTTGACGGCGGTATAGCCTTTGGGCCAACTGATTTCCGGCAAATTGCGTAATTTCTCACCTGCCATGACCCGTGCAGCCACCTGTGCAACAGGTCGGCCATCGGCTTTCGCAACAAAAGGTACCGTACGGCTGGCTCGGGGATTAACCTCGATAAGGTAAACCTGACCATCCTTAACTGCAAATTGAACATTCATTAGCCCTTGCACCTTTAAAGCGCGCGCTAACTTATCAGTTTGAGTTTTAATCTCGGCAATAATATTTTCAGGCAGGCTATAAGGCGGAATAGAACAGGCGCTATCGCCTGAATGGATACCCGCTTCTTCAATATGTTGAAGAATGCCTGCGACAACGACATCATCCCCGTCAGCAATAGCATCAACATCAACTTCGATAGCATCGCGAAGATATTGATCAATAAGTACCGGAGATTCTCCCGATACCTTAACCGCTGTATGAATGTAGTCGTCAAGCTGACGAGGGCTATCAATGATTTCCATCGCGCGCCCCCCTAAAACATAGGAAGGTCGGATTAAAATCGGATAACCGATACGTTCAGCAACCGTAATCGCTTCATCACGGCTCCGCGCGATGCCATTGGCAGGTTGTAACAGCCCTAACTGAGTTACCAAGGCTGAAAAGCGTTCACGATCTTCGGCCAGATCAATCGCATCAGGGCTAGTGCCCAAGATAGTAATACCGGCCTTTTCGATTTCAGCCGCCAATTTCAAAGGCGTCTGGCCTCCAAACTGCACAATAACACCAGCAAGGGTACCTTTTTGCTGTTCTTTATACAGGATTTCTAGCACATCTTCGCCCGTTAATGGCTCAAAGTACAAGCGGTCGGAGGTGTCGTAATCAGTTGAAACCGTTTCTGGATTACAGTTGATCATGATTGTCTCATAACCCACCGCTTCCAAGGCAAAACAGGCATGACAACAGCAATAATCAAATTCTAAGCCCTGCCCAATTCGGTTGGGACCGCCCCCCAAAATAACGACCTTCTTTCTATCTGTCGGTTGCGATTCGCATATCGCTTCGCCAAAGAAAGGCGCTTCATAAGTGGAATACATATAGGGCGTTTTGGCTTCAAATTCGGCAGCGCAACTATCAATACGCTTAAAGACGGGTCGGATATTCAGACTGTGACGGAGTGCACGCACTTCTTGTTCTGTAATACCGCCTGTCATGGCCGTCAGAGCGTCGTGAACAATACCCGAGCCCGCCGCCTGCGCCTGCCCCAATCCACGGATATTCGAGGATTCGAGCGCCAGTTTAGCAAGGCGTTGGTCAGAGAAGCCGAGCGATTTCAACTGACGAAAGGCTTCCGCATCCAAAGGCAGGCCATTTTTGATAATCTGATTTTCAGCAGTAATGATTTCGGCTAATCTTTCGATAAACCATGGATCATAAGCCGTAATATGGCAGATTTCAGCAACGGTCATGCCTTCCCGTAAGGCTTGCGCGGCTACTAATAAGCGATCAGGCGTCGGCTTGGCTAATTCAGCCTCAATAACAGAGTGATTGGCGCCTACTAAATTTTCAACCGGATCGAGACCCGAAAGACCGCTTTCAAGTCCCCGTAACGCCTTTTGCAGACTTTCAGGGAAGGAACGACCAATCGCCATCACTTCGCCAACCGACTTCATAGCGGTTGTCAGTAAGGGTTTTGCATTTTTAAATTTTTCAAAGGCGAAACGCGGTATTTTTGTAACGATATAGTCAATTGTCGGCTCAAAACTAGCCGGCGTTGCCCCCGTTATATCATTAGTAATTTCATCAAGGGTATAGCCTACGGCTAATTTAGTAGCCACTTTGGCAATAGGAAATCCCGTTGCTTTGGAGGCAAGCGCAGAAGAACGGCTAACCCGTGGATTCATCTCGATCACCACTAGTCGGCCATTTTCAGGATTTAAGGCAAACTGCACATTTGAGCCACCCGTTTCAACCCCGATTTCCCGTAATACTGCGATCGCGGCATTTCGCATAATCTGATATTCTTTATCAGTCATGGTTAATGCAGGCGCAACTGTGATAGAATCTCCGGTATGCACCCCCATAGGGTCGATATTTTCAATCGAACAAATGATGATACAGTTATCATGGCGGTCGCGAACGACCTCCATTTCGTATTCTTTCCAACCAATGACTGATTCTTCGATCAGCACTTCACGCGTGGGAGAAGCCGCTAAACCGCCGGAAACAATATCGATAAATTCTTCTTTATTATAGGCGACCCCGCCACCCGTTCCGCCCATAGTAAAAGAAGGCCGAATAATGGTAGGTAAACCCACATGGGCAAGGCCATCCAAGGCCTCTTCCAATGAATGCGCGACAGAAGAACGCGGACTTTCAAGTCCAATTTTATCCATCGCCTGACGAAATTTTAAGCGGTCTTCTGCCTTATCAATGGCAGTCGCATCCGCGCCTATCATTTCACAGCCGTACTTCTCTAACGTCCCATCACGCGCCAAGGCTAAAGCGGTATTTAAAGCGGTCTGCCCCCCCATGGTAGGCAACAACGCATCGGGGCGTTCTTTTTCAATAATACGGGCAACAACTTCGGGTGTAATGGGTTCGATGTAGGTTGCATCCGCCATATCGGGATCGGTCATAATGGTGGCCGGATTGGAATTGACCAGAATAACCCGATAGCCCTCTTCCCGCAGGGCTTTACACGCCTGTGTACCGGAATAATCGAACTCACAGGCCTGACCAATGACGATCGGGCCAGCGCCGATAATCATAATCGATTGAAGATCGGTTCTTTTAGGCATCACAAAAACCTTAGCGGGAAAGAAGAAAGGAAAAGAAACGAAGAGGAAATGCGGAGAACCCGCATTTTATTGTTCCCTCTTAATAAGATCGACGAATTTAGAAAACAGATAATGACTGTCTTGTGGGCCAGGGCTGGCCTCAGGGTGATATTGCACCGAAAAAGCAGGCCGATCTGTTAGCTCGATACCGGCAAGAGAACCATCAAAGAGCGAAACATGCGTCTGGCGGGCACAGGATGGTAAACTTTTTGTATCTACCGCAAAACCATGATTCATAGAGGTAATTTCGACTTTACCATCCCCTAATCTTTTGACGGGATGATTAGCGCCGCGATGTCCCTGATGCATTTTGTAGGTAGAAGCGCCAACAGCTAACGCCAGAAGTTGATGACCCAAGCAGATACCAAATAACGGCATTTTAATATCTAACAACTGCTTAATCAACGGCACTGCATATTCTGCGGTTGCCGCCGGATCACCCGGTCCATTCGAGAGGAAAACGCCATCGGGCTTATAAGCCATGACCTCATCAAAGTTAGCCGTCGCTTTGACAACAGTAACCCGCGCGCCAGCACTGACTAAATTTCGAAGGATATTATATTTTAATCCATAATCAATTGCCACAACATGGGGGCCACCAGCATTTTGGACATGTGAAGCATAGCCTTCTTGTAAGGACCATACCCCCTCATCCCACTGATAGCTCTGATGGGTAGAGACCTCTTTTGCAAGATCCATACCCTTTAAACCAGGCCATGAACGTGCGGTTTCAATTAGCGCGGCAATGTCAAAGATACCCTCTGGATTATGGGCGATGACAGCATTTTGAGCCCCACCCATACGCAATAAACTAGTTAAGGCACGGGTATCTACTCCGGATAGGCCGATGCGATCGTGATTTTTTAACCACGTATCAAAACGCCATAAACTACGAAAGTTAGAAGGCGCTGTGACATCATCCCGGACTACACAACCAAGAGCATGCAGGGTATTTGCTTCGACATCCTCTCTATTAGCACCGACATTACCGATATGGGGAAAAGTGAAATTGATGATCTGGCTGGCAAAACTAGGGTCCGTCATGATTTCTTCATAACCGGTCATAGCGGTATGGAAACAGACTTCGCCTACTTTTGCGCCGGTAGCACCAAAACCACGGCCCCATATCATTTTACCGTCGGCTAAGACCAAAACCCCGGTTGCGCCTTCCGGGGGGCGTGCAGATATGGGATCGGCCACCTATGGAGCTCCTTTTCATGCTGGCGGGAAATAGATAAACGGCGCATCAGTAAGGGGGGCGGTTTATCTGGTCAATCTATTAAAATGAACAAATATGCGCTATTTTACCCGCTTTCTTTCTTTCCCCCGTTTATTTCTCGGATAATTACCCTGTTTCCCGGTCTGATATCCGTTTTATATATGGTTGTTTTTTTACCCAATAACAGAGATGAATCCCCCTAATTCCCAAAATAAAGGCAGTTTTTATGATAAGAGATGATGTCAAAGCCGCATTAATTACGGCTATGAAAGCGCGCGATAGCGAAACCACCGCCGCGCTTCGCCTGATTCAGGCGGCTATCCGGTATCGTGATATTGAAGAACGCACCGGCAATGATACCATTGATGATGATAAGCTTGTTATCGAAGTATTGTTAAAAATGGCTAAGCAACGCCGCGAATCAATTGATATGTATGAAAAAGGCGGTCGGCCAGAATTGGCAGCTAAAGAAGAGGCCGAATTAAAAACGATTAATAGCTTTTTACCCAAACAAATGAGCGAAGAAGAAGCCAAAGTCGCTATTACGGGTTTGATTGCGGAAACTTCAGCGAGCTCTATCAAAGATATGGGTAAAGTGATGGCACTTATAAAAGAGCGCTATGCTAGCGAAATGGATATGAGCAAAGCAGGTCCTTTAGTAAAATCATTATTAAATAATAATTAAATTCACATACCAATAAACTATAAATAAAAAGGCAGATAGAGCGTAACTATCTGCCTTTTTATTTCAATATTTTTACATTAAAAGATATTATTATCTATGATTCAATATAATGTCATACAACATATGTCTTATTTTAAGAATAATTCTTTTTTAAAAGAAATTGTACCGTTTACTCCGATTATAAATCTTAAATATTTTGGGCTAGCGAGCGCATAAAATGTTAGATCAAATGCTCGTATTAGCGGCCATTATCACTTTAGGCGCAATATGCCATCGGATTAGTTGGATATCCCATAAAGGCGCGGCAGAACTTTCGCGCCTTGTCGTCAATGTATTTAATCCGGCCCTTATTCTATCGGGTGCAGGGTATGCGGCCAAAGAAACTAATTTAGATGGCATTATCCTTAACTTTGTCATCGCTTCACTAGTGTTTATAGGCTTAATCTTTGTCGCCTATCTTTATAACAATATTTCCCGTACTTTGAAAGATCAACGGCCCCTTTACGCTTTGCTCACTGTATTCCCCAATGTCGGTTTTATGGGCATTCCCGTAGCGCAATCTATTTTTGGGCCATCCATTGTTATTGATGTCTCAATTTATATCCTTGTTTATAATATCCTGATTTATACCTATGGCGTCTATATCGTTCAATCGGCCAGCGATCAGACGGTTACGCATTTAAATCTTGCCACTTTAAAAAAGCTGCTCAATCCCGGATTTATGGCCTGTCTCGCACTTATTCTTGTCTTGGCCACAGGTATCAAATTACCCAAATTTATAAATAATATGACCTTAGAAATGGGGCGTTGCGCAGTTGTGCTAGCCATGTTTTTAATCGGGGTATCTATTGCTCAGCATCGCCTTCTTGATATTATCACTAATCGTCGAATTTTAACATTTTCTCTCCTGAAAATGATTGTATTACCGCTTCTATTACTAGGTATTTTTAGAATAATAGGCTGGAATGATAGGGTATCTAAGCTGATTATCCTTATGATCGCTATGCCGGTCGGCAATATTACCGCCTTATTGGCGTTAGAATACGGCGCAGATGATACAATTTGCTCTCGAGCCATAGTTCTGACAACAGCTATCTCGTTAGGAACGCTTGTTCTTATTTCTCATTTTTTAGGATAAGGATCTGAAAATAGGCTGTCGAAAAGGCCCTATCTTTACCCTTTGAGATATTAAGATTTCCCTTATTTTTGGGATATATCTGATAAGCTTTGAACCATCTTTTCATCTAGAAAAATAATTTTTCTTCTGATAGAGGGGTATAATTACGGGGTGATTCGGTATTTTGCTTCTACCCGTTTTTTTATATCCTAATTCTATCCCTTTTGTCCGGGACGGTATCGTTAGATAGGATACGCATCAGGCCAATATTTTCCTGATGCTAAAATGGGTCAGCAATCATACCCATATCTTACAAAAAGTTCTGAATTTGTGGGCTGTCGGCAACGATAATTTCCCCCGCATTATCCGTTTTTCTGCTTTAGGGTCTGATGGGATAGTAATGACCACTGGTCACTTTCTTCCACCTGAATTTCTAGACGAGTTACGTCAACGGATAACGTTGTCTACTCTAATCGGCCGCAGCGTCAAGCTGACGCGCGCCGGAAGAGAATTTCGCGCTTGTTGCCCTTTCCATAACGAAAAAACCCCAAGTTTCTATGTCAATGATGAAAAAGGATTTTATCATTGCTTCGGGTGCGGTGCCCATGGCGATGCTATCCGATTTCTGACCGAAACGCGTGGCTTACCCTTCATAGAAGCGGTAAAAGAATTAGCAGCGCAAGTGGGGATGGATATTCCCGAACCCGATCCAAGAGCGATTCAACAAGCAAAACGGGCAGCTACCCTTTATGATGTGATGGCAGAAGCCGCCGAATGGTTTACAGCACAGCTTCACGGTATTGAAGGTACGCCTGTCAGGGCTTATTTACAGGAACGCGGCATATCTCCGGCGACCGCTGCCCGTTTTGGATTGGGCTTTGCCCCTAATGCTCGGGGGCGGTTAAAAAATGCTTTAGCCCACCACGGCCTTGAAAAACTGATTGAAACAGGTCTCTTGATCTCGGTGGAAGGGCGCGAACCTTATGACCGTTTCAGAGGACGCTTAATGATTCCTATCCGGGATCAACGTTCTCGGACAATTGCCTTTGGAGGGCGACGGTTAGAGGGTTTAAGCGGCTTGAATATCTCACCGGATGCAGGCCCAAAATATCTTAACTCACCGGAAACATCCCTTTTTGATAAGGGACATACCCTTTACAATTTGGATATGGCTAGCCAGTCTTCTCGTCAGCAACAACGTTTGATTGTCGTGGAAGGATATTTAGATGTTATCGGATTAGCAGAAGCGGGCATTTATGAAGCCGTTGCCCCTCTGGGAACCGCACTAACGGAAGCCCAAATTGAAAGACTTTGGCGGATGGATGACCACCCCCTGCTCTGCTTTGATGGAGATCAGGCGGGTCAAAAAGCGGCGGTAAGAGCAGCTGAGCGGGCTCTTATTCAAGCGCGTCCCGGAAAAACGCTGGCCTTTGTTACCTTACCCGCCGGTCAGGATCCGGATGATATAGTAAAGGAAAAAGGTAAGGATGGCTTTGAAGCCTTAATAAAAAACCCGTTTTCTCTAGGTGCGTTGCTGTATCGACATGAAGCAGCAAAAATAGATCCGAATGCGCCAGAAGCACGCGTGGGATTGTTAGAAAGACTGGACAGTCTAGCGGCCTCTTGCCGTAATACGGCTATCGCTCGTGAATATCGCCAGAGTTTACGGAACTTCTTCTTTGACAATTTTGGATGGAAGGGAAAAAAAAGACATGAGATATCTCCTCCTCCTGTTCTTGTATCACAGATTTCGACCGCAGAGATTGATCTCGAATATCAATATCTGCGGCAAATGCTAATCGGGCTGACTTTTTACCCAAAAGCCGTTACAGAGCGCCTCGAAAGGCTGAGTAAGCTCTCTATCAAAGATCCTGTTCTAACAAGATGGCGCGAATTATTAATAACCGTCATCCTTGATCAACCAGATCTTGATAGCGCCGCGATCAAGGCCATATTGAGAAAAGATCACGGCTTTCCGGCGGATAGTTGGGATATAGCGAAAGATATACGCTTTCCCTTTATGCGGCCAGGTATTGAACCAGCATTAGCAGTCGAAAGTTTGGTCGCCCTAATTGATCTTATGATCGAAGAACAGGATTTGGCGACCGAGGAAAGGCAGCTTAAACAGGCGTTTTCAGGAAAATGTCTGCTGGCTGATTATGAAAAATTAGAGGCAGTCGCCGCTTCGCTACGCAAGCGGCGTGCTGATTATCAGGAACGACGTTATATGCTCGGCGTGCAGTTCGAGCTTAGAACAAGGGTGGATGAAGGCTAGATGGCAGAGACGACTACGGCTGAAGCAAAAAAGAATGCCAGTGATGCGCCGCTGATCGATTTGAATGAAGCATCGATCCGTAAATTCGTAACACAGGCGAAAAAACGAGGCTATGTTACTTATGATCAGCTAAACGAGGCTCTTCCACAGGATCAGATGTCTTCGGAGCAGATTGAAGACATTATGTCGGCGCTTTCCGAAATGGGCGTTAATATTGTTGAAAATGAAGACGCCGGTGAAGATGGTCAGTCTGAAGAAGAAGGTGCCGAAGAACTACAGGGGGATGAAGGTACACCTGCCCCTGCAACCGTAGTCAAAAAGGAAACCAGTGATCGCACGGATGATCCTGTCCGTATGTATCTTCGCGAAATGGGCGCGGTTGAGTTATTAAGCCGTGAAGGCGAAATTGCGATTGCCAAACGGATTGAAGCCGGTCGCGATACGATGATCTTGGGACTATGTGAAAGCCCGATTACCTTTGATGCCATTATTGAGTGGTCTGATGCCTTGAATGAAGGCACCCTTCAACTCCGCGAGATTATCGATCTTGATGCCATGTTGTCTCAAGGACCTTCTCCTGAACAATTCGAGGATGAGGACGATGATAACGATAATGAAATTTCTGAACGTAACGCAGGCCCCACCTTTAAAGAAGATGATGAGGATGAAGAAGAAGGCGAATTAGACGAAAACGGTCAGCGTATTCACCGTGAATCGATAGATGATGAGGATGAAAATACCTTATCTCTTGCGCAGATGGAAGAACAGCTAAAGCCTGCCTCTTTAGAAAAATTCTCAAAAATTACGGATCTTTATCGCCAGTTTTCTACCTTACAAAGCGAGCGCATGAAGGCGCTTAGCGTGAATGAGGATTTCCCCACCGATAAAGAAAATGCTTATCAGCAGTTAAGGGAAGAATTAACGGCTGAGGTCGAAAGCGTTAAATTCCATAATGCCAAAATCGAATTTTTGGTGGAACAGCTCTATACCTTCAACAGCCGTTTACGCACCTTGAACGGTCAAATGCTTCGTTTGGCTGAACGCTATAAAGTGCCCCGTGATTCTTTCTTGAATGCCTATCTTGGCCATGAAATGGAAGAAGGCTGGATTGATCGGGTCACAAAAATTGACAAGAAATGGGCTAATTTTACCGCCAATGAAGTAGAACATATCGAACAGATACGTTCTGAAGTCGCTGATATTGCCCAAATAACCGGTATGACGCTGAAAGAACTGCGCCGGATTGTCACTATGGTGCAAAAAGGCGAAAGAGAAGCGCGTATCGCAAAAACCGAAATGGTGGAAGCCAATCTTCGTCTTGTGATCTCGATTGCCAAAAAATACACCAACCGCGGTTTGCAATTTCTGGATCTTATTCAGGAAGGTAACATCGGTTTGATGAAGGCAGTCGATAAATTCGAATATCGGCGCGGTTATAAATTTTCAACCTATGCCACATGGTGGATTCGGCAGGCGATTACCCGTTCTATTGCAGATCAGGCAAGAACCATCCGTATTCCGGTGCATATGATCGAGACTATCAATAAACTGGTGCGCACCAGTCGTCAGATTCTACATGAAATCGGTCGTGAACCCACGCCGGAAGAATTGGCAGAACGTCTATCGATGCCGCTTGAAAAAGTGCGCAAAGTGATGAAAATTGCCAAAGAGCCGATCAGTCTTGAAACCCCGATTGGTGACGAAGAAGATAGCCATCTTGGTGACTTTATCGAAGACAAGAATGCTATTATTCCGGTTGATGCTGCCATTCAGGCCAATCTGAAGGAAACGGTAACCCGTGTTCTTGCCAGCTTGACGCCTCGTGAAGAACGCGTTTTGCGGATGCGTTTTGGTATCGGTATGAATACAGATCATACGTTGGAAGAAGTGGGTCAACAATTCTCGGTGACGCGTGAACGTATTCGACAGATTGAAGCAAAAGCTTTGCGGAAATTGAAGCATCCTTCCCGTTCACGGAAGATGCGGAGTTTTCTTGACCACTAGAATTTAAACATTTTAAAGTAAAAAGGCGTTCTTTTAATGAGGACGCCTTTTTTGTATGAAGCAAAAATTATTAAAAATCGGCGGATAAATGCTGATAAATAACGTATCCGTTTAATATTGATAATTTGACAAAAACGGCCTTACCTATAAGAAAATGACTGATATTTAACTCTGTGCTTTCTGGCATTGCTGCGACTGTATAAAACAACCCTCGCTATTCGGGTATAGTAAGATAATAGTCTTTCATTACTTCATGACTCCATTCGGGTTGTATCACCGTTCCAATAGGACCGAACTCTGCCATGTAAGGTTTAATATCAATGATGGGTGTACCATCTATGGCATCTAGCCCACGTACTTTGAGGCTAAACGCTTCAACTGATAGCAATTGGCAACGGGATACACCCATAAGGTTCGGCCTACCTTTTCCTCGTTGCGCTAGAATCCCTACTTCGGGCCAGTCAGAACGGCCGCGTGGACGGCGCGTCCCATACTGAATCTTTTGAAGGGGAACACGATCGAAGTAAAATATAACCTCGATATGACTAAACTGGTCTAATCCTAGAAGGGCTTCACAGGGTAATACTTCAGAATCAATGACTATTGTAGAGATAACCCCACCCCAGTTATCGTCCGTGATGTCCTTCCGTAGTGAACGCACATGCCCAATAGGTGTTACAGTAATATTTTTAGTCGCCATTAAAAACATCCCGTTCTTCTAGCAGAATGACCTAGGCAAAAACCCTTTTATCTGCCTAGTATAGAGTTTCTCTAATAGTCGAAATCAATTCTGCAATTTCTGGCATCCCTTGCGATCGGCGTAATATTTTCATAGGTCAGACTATGGCCTACATAGCCTTCCACATTAAAATATTTTATGTTTACCATGCGTATCTAAAATAGATAAAATATTCATTATCTCATGCGTAATATCTATCACGCCTTATGCAACAGGAAGACGACGACGATAACTGAGCGCTTCCGCTATATGGAGGCGTGTAAGATTTTCTGATCCTGCCATATCGGCAATAGTACGGGCTATTTTTAAAAGGCGATAATAGCTGCGCGCTGAAAGATGCATTTTTTCAACGGCTTCTATCAAAAGCTTTTGACCCGCATCATCCATAGGGGCCAGCTTTTCAATAAGCGCACCATCGGCTTCTGCATTGCAACGGATCGTGCCATTTTTATAAGATTTATAACGGGCCTGTTGAAGGGCACGCGCAGCTATGACGCGTTGTTTGACCGCGGCTGAATTTTCACCAGCCGGTAACAACAATTCTCTTGCCCCTACCGGCGGCATATCAAGGTGAATGTCGATACGATCAAGTAAAGGGCCGGAAATACGATTTTGATATTCTACAGCGCATTTCGGTGCACGTGAACAGGCTAAAGCAGCATCGTCAAGATGACCACAACGACAAGGATTCATCGCGGCAATAAGTTGCACTCTGGCCGGAAAATGAACATGACCATTAGCACGGGCGATAGAAACTTCACCACTTTCCAAAGGCTGTCTAAGCGAGTCCAAGGCTGGCCTTTTAAATTCCGGCAACTCATCTAAAAACAACACACCCAAATGGGCTAAACTTACTTCACCCGGTTTTATATGATACCCGCCGCCCACTAAGGCCGCCATAGAGGCAGAATGGTGAGGTGCACGAAAAGGGCGCTGTTGAATAAGACGCCCCTGATCAAGCATACCGGCGACTGAAGCGATCATAGAAACTTCTAGGGCTTCACGCGCATCCAAGGGCGGCAGGATACTCGGTAAACAAGCGGCAAGTAGCGATTTACCAGCACCAGGCGGGCCGCACATCAGCATATTATGCCCTCCGGCGGCAGCTATTTCCAAAGCGCGTCTAGCCTGTTCCTGTCCTTTTACAGCTGATAAATCTGGCCCGGAAATAGGATCATTAAAGGGGCTTCGTTGTGGCTGAGGTAAGGTCATTTTACCTTTTAAATGCTGAATCAGCATCAAAAGATCAGGTGCCGCTATAATCTCATCAAGATCTGACCATGCGGCTTCTGCCCCCAGAAGTTGAGCACAGATTAACCCCAAATGACAAGATGACGCATGGATGGCTGCCGGTAAAGCCCCCGGTGAGGCCATAAGACGCCCATCTAATCCTAATTCCCCCAGTACCAGATATTGACTTAAGCTTTCGTTATCCAAGACGCCCATAGCCCCCAATAGCCCCAATGCAATCGGCAAATCGTAATGAGAACCTTCCTTGGGAAGATCAGCTGGGGAGAGATTCACCGTAATTCGCTTGGGCGGAAGTGCCAGCCCAATAGCCGAAAGGGCTGATCTTACCCTTTCGCGACTCTCTGAAACGGCTTTATCGGGTAATCCTACAATGGTAAAAGCAGGCACCCCCGAAGAAAGTTGTACCTGAACTTCAATAGGACGTGCTTCCAGCCCTAAAAAAGCGAGACTGGCAACACAAGTAACCATAATAATACATGCCTTGTTACTAATATTATAATTTTGTTATTCTAATGATCATGAGGCTGTTCATGGCACAAAAAAGATAGAAGCTAAAAGAAATATTTTATTATTGGCTAAAATAACTTAAAAACAAGATATTCTTTTATTTTCTAGAAAGGCAAGCTAGATGCTTGAAATTGCTTTTTAAGCAGCGTTGACTTTTCGTTCTTTATTCCCTATTCACGCCCTTTAGATATGGCTGCCGTGCGTTCGGCGGCCTTTTTTAACAATCAAGAAATATTGTTGAGGAATGAGCGATGAAGCGCACCTTTCAGCCGAGCAATCTCGTGCGCAAACGCCGGCACGGATTTCGTACCCGGTCTGCGACCCCGGGTGGCCGCAAAATTCTGGCAGCCCGTCGGGCTCGCAGCCGCAAGAAACTGTCTGCATAAGCGTTCTTAAGCGCCGCGCTGATTTTCTTGCGGCAAATCGCGGAAAACGCGTGCCGATGCCCGGTTTTATTCTGTTGGTTTATGCCCGCAATGATGGCAACTCTGCCATGCGCGTTGGTTATACGGTAACAAAAAAAACGGGTAATGCGGTTGTTCGCAACCGGATCAAGCGGCGCTTTCGGGCTTTAGTTCGGTCGCTGCTGCCTAAGGGTGGTATTGCAGGCGCTGATCATATATTGATTGGTCGGCGTGCTGCCTATAATGGCAATTATGACGATCTTATGCGTCAGTTGTCAAAAGCTTTAGCGCGTATGCGACGATGATCGTCCATACGCTCGTTTTTTTAGCGCGCCTGTGGCAATGGGGCCCGTCCCGCTTTATGCCGCCTTCCTGTCGTTTTACGCCTAGCTGTTCGGCTTATGCTATCACAGCATGGCGACGTTATGGGGCGATTAAAGGAAGTTGGCTTGCTATAAAACGTCTGGCCCGTTGCCATCCTTGGGGAGGTTGCGGTCATGACCCGGTGCCTTGAAAGGGTAATTCAAAGACATGGGTGATCAGCACCAGCAGCGTAACCTGATTATTGTTACGATTCTCTCGGCAGTTGTGTTGTTTGGTTGGAGCTTCATTACGAAGTATTGGTTACCCACCACACCCCCACCAACCCATCAGGCAAAACCGCAACCAAAATCGGAATTGGCACCTGATGTCGCAGCCGATACTGTTTTAAGACCTGTTAATCAGGTGCTGGCAGAAACCCCTCGTCTGCCCATTTCAACCGCAAGCCTTGAAGGTTCTATTAATTTAAAAGGCTTAAGGCTCGATGATCTGACCTTGATTCGGCATCGTGAAACCTTGGCCCGTAATTCACCGGCCGTTCGTCTTTTTTCACCCGCCGGCACCCAAGATGCTTGGTTTACGGGTTTTGGCTGGAGCGGTGAAAATGTTACTTTGCCGGGGGCTGATAGCCTTTGGAAGGCCGATAGCGATAAATTGACCTCGGAACATCCGGTTAATTTTTATTGGGATAACCATCAAGGTCAGATTTTCCGCCTCACTTTATCGGTCGATCATGACTATATGTTCAATGCAACAGAAAGTGTGATTAACCACAGCAATAATCCGATTATTATCCGTCCCTATGTGCTGACCAATCGCCAAGGCGTCTTTAAAACCCCCAGTTCATGGACTTTACACACGGGCCCAATCGGTGTGTTTAATGGTTCGGTTAACTATCATATTGCTTTTTCCGATCTCGATAAAGCCAATGGCAATGGACTTCAAAATAACACGCAAGGCGGCTGGATCGGTTTTTCGGATAAATATTGGTTATCCGCTTTAGCGCCCCATAATCAAAATATGGCGATTGATACTAATTTCCGTAGCGGCGCTAACCAGCATTATCAGGCTGATTTCACAGTTGCCCCTGTGGTTGTCCCCGCAGGAAAAACCGCCAGTCTGAGTGTTGACGTATTCGCGGGGGCCAAGGAAGTGCGCATTCTTGACCGCTATCGTGATCATCTGCGTTTGCCGCATTTTGATAAAGCGATTGACTGGGGTTGGTTTGCTATCATCGAGAAAGTATTTTTCTATTATCTCGATTGGTTATTCTTGCATGTTGGTAACTATGGGCTAGCCATTATTTTGATGGTGTTTACCATCCGTGCCTTGATCTTTCCTATTGCCAATAAGCAATATGCTTCGATGGCTTCCATGCGGCGTTTACAGCCTAAAATGCAGGCTGTACGCGAACGTTATAAAAATGATGATGCAAAAATGCGTCAGGAACTGGTTACCTTATATCAGAAGGAAAAGGTCAATCCTTTTGCGGGTTGTCTTCCGATGTTTATTCAGTTTCCCATTTTTATTGCGCTTTATAAAACCTTGTTGGTAACGATTGAAAGCCGCCATCAACCCTTTATCGGTTGGATCAAAGATTTATCGGCACCCGATCCTTTAACCCCCTTCAATCTCTTTGGATTGTTGCCTTTCACGCCACCGCATTTCTTGATGATTGGGGTACTGCCTATTATTCTGGGGATTACGATGTGGCTCCAGTTTCGGGCAAGTCCACAGCAACTTGATCCTACGCAACAGCAAATCATGAGTTTCTTGCCGTTGGTTTCGGTGATTTTCATGGCGCCTTTAGCCGCAGGTTTACAGGTATATTATATCTTTAATAACCTTGTTTCCTTGGCACAGATGACATGGCTTCAGCATCGCCATGCGACACCAGAAGAACGGCAAGACAGGGCGGAAAAGAAACGCCTTTCTAAAAAGAAAGCCAAATAAGACGCTATGACCCCTGAAAAAGACGCCAGAATGGAAGCGGGACGAAAACTTTTTGCAGGGGCGGTTAATTTTTTAAAATCCGCCCCCGCCCTTGAGTTTTTACCCGATGCCTCAGTGCCGGAAGTAGCCTTTGCAGGGCGATCAAATGTTGGTAAATCTTCACTGATCAACGCCTTGACTAATCGAAACAGCCTGGCGCGGGCGTCCACTACACCGGGGCGGACGCAAGAACTGAATTTTTTCGATGTTGGTGAGCCGTTACAAATGCGGCTGGTTGACATGCCGGGTTATGGCTTTGCCAAAGCGCCCAAAGATATGGTGAAACGTTGGAAATGGCTTATCAATGATTATCTACGGGGACGGGCTGTTTTACGGCGTACCCTGATTTTAGTGGATAGTCGGCATGGTCTGAAAGATGTTGACCGTGAATTAATGAAAATGTTGGATGACGCTGCCATCTCTTATCGCATGGTGCTAACGAAATCTGATAAAATCAAAGCCGAAGCATTAAAGAAGGTCACCGACGCTATCACAACAGAAATACGGCAGCATCCAGCCGCTTTTCCAGAAATCATTATTACTTCTAGTGAAAAAAATACTGGCCTTCCTGAATTAAGAGCGGCTGTTTATGATGCGATTATCTAATATTTTTTAGGGCAGCGCAAAAAGATCTTATTCTTTTTCGGGGGAGCAATTTATCCCCCCGCCTTATTTAGTGGTTCAATAGTAGAAAAAATAAGTTTAATTCCATAATTTCATAATTATGGTACAAAAATTTATGAGAGATTTTTTATTCTATGTGCCCGCGGCTTTGGCTGAAATTGGTGGCTGCTTCTCATTTTGGGCATGGTTAAAATTAAATAAATCACCTCTTTGGTTATTCCCAGGGGCAGTATCCTTAGCGCTTTTTGCTTATCTGTTAACAAAAACGAGCCCCGATGATGCAGGTCGTAGTTTCGCTACTTATGGCGGTATTTATATTGTCATGTCCTTGGTCTGGATGGGCGTCGTCGAAGGTAAAAAGCCCGATCATTGGGATATTTTAGGGGCATCCATCTGTCTGGTAGGCGCGATGATTATTCTGTTTAGTCCCCATAATCGATAAAGGCGTTGATAGGACCGCTTCCAAAGAGGCTTGGTCTAATTTTGTGCAAAGGCCTATGGCCTCTCTATATTAAATTAGAAGTATTTTTACAAATATTTGACCATAAAAACGGCTGTTTAAGTGCAATCTCTTACCGCGGTTGAACGCCTTTAAACATCGTTACGATAGTAAAAATACGGTTGTTTTAATTATTTAGATAGCTGACAAGCTTCTTATCGTCCTATTATAAGATAACACAGATACTTTTATTGAATGTTCCGGTTTTTAGCTGGATATTTTTCCTTCTCTTATTTCTGGTGATTGAATGACTGCTGCCCCTGACGCTGTTGAACTTGCTGCCCGCTTGATTGCCTGCAAATCAGTAACGCCGACTGATGATGGTGCCATGAGCGTGATGGGCGACGCTTTGAAAGCCGCTGGTTTCAAAGTTCATTTATTAACGCAAGGTCAAGCCCCTGATGGCCCTGTCACCAATTTAATAGCTTTTCGGGGCGAAGGTCATCCCCATTTAGCCTTTGCAGGGCATAGTGATGTAGTCCCAGCCGGTCAGGGATGGTCTTCAGATCCCTTTACACCCACCTTAAAGGACGGCTATTTGGTCGGACGTGGGGCAGTCGATATGAAAAGTTCTGTCGCGGCCTTTATTGCCGCCGCAGCCCGCTATCGCCATCACAAAGGTACCTTGTCTTTTTTGATTACAGGCGACGAGGAAGGCCCCGCCACCTATGGCACACCGGCCATCATTGCATGGTTGCTGGAACATGATATTAAATTGGATTACTGTGTTGTGGGCGAGCCTACCTCTATTGATACCCTAGGGGATACTATCAAAAATGGTCGGCGCGGTTCAGTTAATATGTGGATCGAGGTACCAGGCATACAAGGCCATGTCGCCTATCCCGACCGAGCAAAAAACCCGATTCCGATTTTGGCGCGCATAATCGAGGATTTAGAAAACTGGATTATTGATGAAGGGGACCAATGGTTTCAGCCTTCCAATCTCGAAATTACAGCCATTGAATGCGATAACAAGGCAACGAATGTTATCCCTTCTATAGCAAAAGCCCAACTTAATATTCGCTTTAATGCATTACAAAAAGGTGCTCAGTTAATAGAAACTGTCCGAAATCGGGTGAACGCTATTGCGCCTGATGCCCGATTGAAGGCTACTATTTCTGGGGAAGCCTTTGTTACAGAAGAAGGGGTCCTTACTAAAAAAGTAAGTGCTGCAGTAGCTAAAAATACCGGAATCACCCCTACCCTTTCTACAAGCGGCGGGACGTCGGATGCCCGTTTCTTGACGCATATTTGTCCAGTAATTGAATTTGGTTTAGTCAATGCTACGATGCATAAGGTCGATGAGCAAGCCGCAGTAGCCGATATTCAACAATTAAGCCGTATTGATGAGGATATTATTAAAGCTTTTTTGGGCTAAAAATGCTCAAAATATCTTCTGGAAAAAAAGCGCCGATTTAAAGGCTAATCGATACTTCTATTCAGATAGTGCGTTCTCTCCGGTGACAATAATATCATCGGAGAGGGCGTTTTGGGCTTTATTTCTGTTTCTTCTTATCGTCTGTCAATTTAATTTCAATATTTTCCCCTGAATGACCAGGGAAATTAACAAACATGGCACGGATTAAATCCGGCACTAATTGTGTCATGTTATCGGTTGTAACATGAGCACGGGCGCGACCTTCAAAGACACGCTGTCCATCGCTGACACGATCAATTTCCATTTTAAAGAAGGGGCTGTAAACGGTGTAGCTGTAAACGTCTGTGCCGCCCCAGCCGCCGCCCCAGCCGCCACCCCATGGGCCGCCCCAACCGCCGTATCCACCCCAGCCGCCCCAGCCACCGCCCCAGCCGCCCCAACCACCCCATGGGCCGCCCCAACCACCATATCCATAAGAAGTGGAAGTGACTTTCTGCTGACCATTATCAATGCCGTAATCCAGCTTAACGATCAGCGTCGCCGTACCTTCAGAAGGCGCAGGTTGATACCCTTGAGCATATAATTCATGAGCAACTATATTGGCGTAATGTCCAAATTCGAGACCGCCTTTATCCTGAGGATCTATAGCTTCAATAGTAAAAGTTTGACCAGCTGGTGCTGGCATCATCTGGAACCGTGCAACATCGGCCCGAAAAGGCGATTCACAGGCGGACAGAGAAATAATGGACAAAGACGATAAGACTATCTTTATAGTTATACTCTGTCGCATGCCTGTACCCTTTCCCGTTTAATATTTATGCCTGATATTTCCGAAAAAATAAGACATGCCCATTATAATAAAATTTGTCTATTCTGATTGAACCAAAGATGAATGAAATCATTAATTCCGTCGCCGTAATCCCATTGCATAGTAAGCTTTTTCTAAAGTTACAGCAGCCAGCGTTTCTGCCTTTTTAGCGCCTTGCAATAATAAACGATCAATTTCAGCCGGATCACTTTGGAAGGAAAATAGTCTATCACGTATGGGCCCAATAATACTAATCATTAGATCAGAAAGAATAGGTTTAAACTGTCCAAAACCTTGCCCCGCAAACTGATTCAAGATTTCTGGAACCGCTTTCCCACTTAAAGCACTATAAATAGTTAATAAATTGCGCGCTTCTGGACGCTCTGTAAGCGCAGCCTCGTTATCTGGAATAGGATCTGGATCCGTCTTGGCTTTGCGGATTTTTTGGGTGATGTCATCATTACTATCGGTAAGGTTAATCCGGCTGAGATCAGAAGGATCAGATTTGGACATTTTTGCGCTACCGTTGCGCAATGACATTACACGAGCAGCTGTCTTTTGGATAATAGGTTGGGGTAAAGTAAAAACCTCGCTTTGATAATCGTTATTAAATTTTGTAGCGATATCACGCGCTAATTCTAAATGCTGTTTTTGATCTTCGCCAACAGGAACATGCGTGGCCTGATACAGCATGACATCCGCTGCCTGTAAAACAGGGTAGGTATAGAGACCAACTGAGGCACCTTCACGGTTCTTGCCTGATTTTTCTTTAAACTGAGTCATGCGGTTAAGCCAGCCAATGCGGGCAACACAATTGAGCAACCAGCTTAATTCGGAATGGGCAGCAACATCGGACTGAGCAAATAAAACAGAACGCTCTGGATCAACGCCAGCGGCCAATAAGGTTGCTGCCATAGACCGTATATTAGCGGCCAATATATCCGGTTCCTGAGGCATGGTGACGGCGTGTAAATCAGCAAGAAAAAAGATGCAGCTGTCACCGGCAGCCATAGCATTTTGCATGTCTACCCAATTACGAATAGCCCCAAGATAGTTACCAAGGTGAAGATTGCCAGTCGGCTGAATACCGGAGACGATACGTTTCTTGTCAGTCATAATTTTCCTGTTACCTATTCAAAAGGCTACTTTTAACGACGGCGTAAAAAACGGCGGACTTCTTTCCATGGAAATGCACCGATTAAGACGGCCGAACCAAAATATAAAACTGATCCTAACAATAATAATAAGATAAGCGCTGTTATTCTGTGCATAATATGGCCGATGGCTAGCTGATTAAACCATCCGATGAAAGGCCATAATCCAAGGGCCATAATCCCACCGGCGATTACCATGCGTGGACTACGGCGAAGTAATGGCCCATCACAGTAGAAATGACGACGGCGGCGTAGTAAAATATACAGCATGACAACATTGGCCCATGCAGAAATCGCCGTCGAAAGAGCTAACCCGACATGCCCTAACGGATGAAGTAAAAGAAGATTAAGTATTAAATTAAGAAGCATGGCAAGGATAGCGATCCGAACAGGCGTGCGCGTATCTGTACGTGCGTGAAAACCAGGCGTCAGAATCTTGATCAGCACATAAGCCGGTAATCCTAGCGAAAACGCGGATAAGGCACGGGCGGAATTAAGACTATCTACGGCGGAAAAAGCGCCATGCTGCAATAAAGCCCGAATTAAAGGGCCTGCCGTAACTATCAGCCCAAAAGTCGCCGGTAATGTCAAAAAAAGCGCTAATTCAATCGCACGATTTTGAGTGTGAATAGCCGCATCCTTATCATTGGTCGCCAGCTGACGAGATAGAGCAGGCAGAATCGCCGTCCCGATGCCGATACCGACCAAGCCTAAAGGCAGTTGATTAAGGCGATCGGCATAATAGAGATAAGAAACCGCCCCTTCGGGAAGATAACGCGCAGCTAAGGCGGTAGAGATCAAAAGATTAAACTGAACGGCGCCAGCTCCTAGGGCTGCGGGCCATGTAATACTCAGCATTTTTTTTACCGCAGGGGTGAACTTAGGCCAATGGGGATAAAGATGGATACCAGCTTGATGACAAGCCCATAACAACCAGCCTAGTTGTAAAACACCCGATAGGCTGACGGCTAAGGCTTGCGTTTGAGCGGTCATAAAAGAGTTAGAACTTCGAAAAAAGATCAAACCGATAATCAAGCCGACATTCAAAAGAATGGGGGCGGCGGCATTCACCCAAAAACGATGAAGCGAGTTAAGAATTCCGCCTAAAAGGGTAACAATAGAAATCAGAGCCAGATAAGGCATCGTAAGGCGGGTTAAAAAAACGGCTAACTGGAATTCACCGGCGGTTCCTGCCGGAAAGCCACCTGTCATAATTTCCACAATAGGCTCAGCAGCCGCTATCATCCCGACTTCAAAAAAAAGTAACAACGGCAATAACACCGATAAAACATCACTGGCAAAGCGTAGCCCTGCCGCCATGCCATCCTGACCTTTTTTTTCCGCTTCACTAATGGTGCGATTAAACATTGGCACAAAAGCAGAGGCAAAGGCCCCTTCTGCAAAAAGAGCCCGAAATAGATTAGGAAGTCGCCAAGCGATTAAAAAAGCATCATTAGCAGGCCCTGCTCCCAGATATTGCGCACCAAGAGTATCGCGGACAAAACCTAAAATACGACTGATTAACGTTAGACCACCGATCGTAGCGGTAGCTTTTAAAAGATGGACTTTCCCAGGCAGGCTCTGCGGTGTTTTCGTCATATCGCGATCTGGATAATATAAACAATATAAAGAAAGCCGCTTGTAAGCGGCTTTCCTTGTCTTTGGCTATAAAATAGCGCTTAATTTTTAGGCCTGACCTGCTGGTTCCGCATTGGAAAGCATGTCCTGCTGTTCGGCTTGCTGCATATAAAGGGCTGCAAAATCGAGGGGTTCTAACATTAAAGGCGGGAAATTACCGTCACGGACACAATCGGCTAAAATACGACGAACGAAGGGGAAAAGAATCCGTGGTGCTTCAATATAAAGGAAAGGTTGAATCTGATCAGCAGGAACGTTCTTGATCGCAAACAAGCCACTGTAAACTAATTCAATATGAAAAACGATACCATCGTCGGTTTTGGCAGAGACATCTATTTTTAAGGCAACTTCATAGACATCCTGTGCCATGGCTTGCGTACCAATATTAAATTGCACTTCAATATGGGGCTGTGTCTGCCATTGATAAACCGCCGGTGCATTAGGATTCTCAAAAGAGAGATCCTTGATATACTGGGCAAGAATATTCACTTGGGGCACGTTATTATCATTATTGTCTTGGGCAGAATTAAATTTGTTTCCAGACATAAAAGCCTCCTTTAGCTAGGTTTAACAACAGCCTTTGAAATTAAGATGTTATTGTCTGCTTATGAAAAAGATACCCTCTTTTAAGGGATATATTAAAAGTTAAAACACACGAAACAGAAATAGGATGCCAAAGGTATAAATGCTTCATTATAAAGAATAATACCAATCGATATCAAATTTATTATGCTATAGCTATTGAAGATACAAAATATATCCAAGCCGCTATTTTAGCTGGGAATTATTTTTCAGATAAAATCCAACATCAAAAGTCTGTCTTTGATAAGGAAAGAGATAATTTTCTGATTTTTTCAGTGAAAATATAGTTTAATTTCCATATTTTTACCGTATTTCTTATTTTTATTTTCGTAAAAAAAGAACCATCCTATAAAGATTAGATATATGGCGTTTGAAAGCCTAATATATCTTGCCTATATATAGAGGATAAAATACTTCAACAGAAATAGAATTCTGTTGCTTTTTGCATTTGGAGGCATGGTGGTCGAAATTGTAGTTCTGGTGGTAGTGGCTGCTATGCTTTGCGTGTGGCTTTACAATGTCCTTGGAAGCCGTACCGGCCATGAACAGAGTTTTACAAAACCGGTAGAAGCATCACCCGCTGTTGTCGCACAGCCAAGTGGACAGCTTGAGCGGCCTGCTTCTGAAGAAAAAAAACGCGATGAAATCGTATTGCCTGAGGCATGGGACGGCATCCGTCGTATTGTCAGTCGCGATTCCCATTTTGATCTTACCGCCTTTATCGAAGGGGCAAAAACGGCTTACGGTAAAATCCTAGATGCTTTTTGGCAGGGTGATCGTCTTAAACTTTCTGACATGATCAGCAAGGATGTCATGGAAGCTTTTGAACATGTTATAAAAAACCGTGAGACAGAAGGGCATAGTCTTGAAAATCGCTTGATTAATATTGATAAAGCGGTAGTGCAAAAAGCGGGTGTTGATGGCGATAATGCTATCATTACGGTCAGTTATGATGCATGGATTTCGACTATAGTCCGTAATCAAGAGGGTATCATGGTAGCAGGCTCTTCGGCAGATGCGCTTCCCACGCATGATGTATGGACTTTTAGTCGTAATATCCGCCAAGAACCGAAAACAAGTTGGCTTTTAGTGGAAACATTGGCCGCTTCTTAAGATTATGTGAATTCTGTTGTGTTTAAAAAAGATACCAGTTTTTCAGCAAGGCGGTTATCCGCTGTATTCCTTAGTCTTGGGTTAAGCTTATCGGCTTGTTCGACGCTTCATCCCCCGCATATAGAACCGGCACCCCAGCCAGCACCGCCATCAGCGGAAAAAAACAAGCCGGTGGCGCCTTCCAATAACAATAAACAGCCAGAAAATGCGAAACAAGCGGGTATTCGCCCACAGAATTTTTCAGTCAGCTGGGTTGGCATGACGAATGAGAAAGCTGCCTCCGCTTTAGCGGCTTTCCAGCAATCCTGTCCGTTTTTAATATCGCATACCGATAAAAGTGGACTGACAGAGAAAGAGGATTGGTCGACGCCTTGCAGTGCCGCACAAGCTATGACAGGCAATAACAGCAGTGGGCAGGCGATAGCATTTTTTGACCGCTACTTTGAACCCGTCGTAGTGGGGGACGGAAAAGCTTTTGTTACTGGCTATTACGAACCTCAAATTTTGGCCTCTTCACAACCCAAAACCAACTATAATACGCCTATTTATCGTCGTCCTGCCGATTTAATTGAAGTGCATCTAGGCGATTTCCAAAGCACCCTTAAAGGCCGATCCGTACGCGGCAGAGTAGAAAAAGGTCAGCTTGTACCTTATTTTGATCGGGCAGCTATTGATAAAGGGGCTTTGAGCAACCGTCATCTTGAAATAGCCTGGGCAGCCGATCCGGTGGCTTTATTCTTTTTGCAAATTCAAGGGTCTGGTCGTCTTGCTTTAGAGGATGGCCGTGTTATCCCTGTCGAATATGATGGACAGAACGGGCATGATTATAAAGCTATAGGACGCCTTCTGGTACAAAAAGGCGCGCTTGAAAACAGCCAAGCAACCATGTCAGGTATTACGGATTGGTTGCATTCTCATCCGACTGAAGCCGTCGGTATCATGGAAAACAATCCCAGCTATGTCTTCTTTCGCGAGCGAGGTGATCGAAATCCGCTGGGTGCCATAGGTATTCCTGTCATAGCAGAGACCTCTTTAGCCGTTGATCCCGCCTATATTCCTCTGGGTGCCCCCGTTGTTTTGATGCTCGATACCAAGCATGGAGGTGATTCTCCATTTGTTAATGGTGTTTGGATTGCACAAGACAAAGGAGGCGCTATTAAAGGGCTTAATCGTTTTGATAGCTATTGGGGATATGGAGCCAAAGCGGAGCATATCGCCGGTGGTCTTGCAAGCCATGGTTCTGCATGGCTTTTATTACCAAAAGGGGTAGCCGCGCGAATCGGCTCTGAAAAACATGACAAAGCGCAAGAGGGGACTAAAATATCCGGTAGCACCGGATCAGATAAAAAATAAAAGGGGAGATTTTCAGGATTCCCCCTCCTCTCTTGCTACGCTTAAATTCAACCGAGACCGGCTTTCTTCTGAAGATTTGATCTTATGGCGAAAAGTAGCTTCTACTGTAAAGCCGCTTGATCTGGATCGTTATCAATCTTTTGAAGATCTTCTTGTTGAAGATATTCGATTACCCCAGAAAATACCTTCGATAGCGGCCGTTACAAAACGGATGCGTGAGCGACAAAAAATGCTGTCGCCACCCCCAACGCCGCTCGCCTCATCGAAAAATAACCCAGATACGCTTGATGGTTCATGGGATCGCCGCCTGAGTAAAGGCAGTGTCGAACCCGAACGAAGCATTGATCTTCACGGTTATACGATGACTAGCGCCCATCGCGTCTTGGAGATGGCGCTTTCAAAAGCGATTATGCAGGGTATTAGGGTGTTATTGATTATCACGGGCCGTCCTCCCCGTCGAAATGATCAAGGAATTATCACAAGAGGATTAATTAGAGGCGCTATTGGGGACTGGCTTAGTTTTTCCCCTTATGCCAGCCATATTGCAGCGGTTAGAAATGCCCATCCCAAACATGGAGGGGCCGGTGCTTTATATGTTATTCTGAGACGGAAGCGTGAAAAATAATAGCTAAAATTATTGATAAGCTAACGCACATTCAATTTATTCTAAAATAAAATATAAGGTTTATTTTCCCCTTAATATTATTTTATAGATTAAAAATAATAATAAATATTACAGGGGGAATAATGGCCTTTGATCGTTTAGTCATGGCTAATCCATACAATGGTAAAACGCGTTATGCGCCTATTGGATTTTCATGGACCACTTTCTTTTTTGGAATATGGCCTGCTATTTTTAGAGGTAGTTGGAAATTTGCACTTTTGATGTTTCTCACTGCGATAGCGACGCTTGGTTTATCCTGCTTGGTCTGGCCTTTTATCTACAACAGGCTTTATCTTAACGATTTAATCAAAGATGGATATCGTTTTAAAATTGCCGAGAGGAACTCTTCTTTTGAAGCTATCTCTGCCTATAGTAGAAAAGTTCTACCTCTTTATGAAGAAGTATCACAATAAAAATTCGATATAAAAAACTATTAACGCACTTTAATGAGATAATATTATTGTGCTTATTCAATATTGCAAGGTTCAAGAATAGGCCTAATATTGCGATGTCTTATAAACGACAGCCCTATGGACAAAAATACGGGCTGTCGTTCGACAGTAGTATCTAATTAATAAGTCAAATCTAGACTTTGTAGCAATTTTGTTTCTATGTTTGCTCTATGGCCTCAAATATAGTGAATACGCCCTCCCGTCATCGGCTGAGAAACCCCTGTTGTTTTAGGAAAACTGATAGGACGATTGAAAACTCTTCTCACGGCAAGATAAGCAAAGCCTTCAGCTTCGGTAGCATCGCCGTTAAAGTGCCAGTCATCAATCATTTCGATAGGCAGATCACAGCTTGCTTTAAGCATAGCTATCATAGTCTTATTGTGCCGTCCGCCCCCTGCGACAATAATACGTTGTGGTTTTTTGGGAAAAAATCTTAATGCATACGCTACCGTTTCAGCCGTAAAGGCTGTTAATGTAGCAGCGCCATCCTCAAGGGATAAACGCGCTACGGGAGATATTGAAAAATCTTCTCTATCCAATGATTTAGGAGGCGGCAGCAAAAAGAAATCATTATGCATCATGGCATCAATAATATTTTGATGTACCTTACCTCGGGCTGCAATAGCACCATCTTTATCATAATGAAGATTGGCCTTAGCCTTAACCCAATCATCAATAAGCCCATTAGCCGGACCTGTGTCACAGGCGATCAAATCATTTTCATTATCCCCTATCCATGTGATATTAGCGATTCCGCCTAAATTCAAAACAGCTAAAGGATGGGGTGCGTTAGCAAACAGAGCCCAATGATAAATCGGAATAAGTGGTGCGCCCTCTCCGCCTGCTTGCACGTCATGGGACCGAAAATCATCAACAACGCTGATTCTAGTGGCTTGCGCTAAAGCAGCACCATTTCCAATTTGCCACGTCCATCCTAAATCGGGCCGATGCGCAATAGTCTGACCATGGAAACCAATGACTTTTACAGCTGTAGCTTCAACTTTATGTTTTTTTAAGAAATCCTCAACAGCTTCGATATGACGTTGGGTTACGATTACTTCCGCCTGATGAAGAATCGCCTTATCCTGTACCGGACAAGGGGCAGCAAGCGTAAGCGCATATCTAGCAGCCGCGCGCAGACAATCCTTATCAGCCTCGCTATAAGGGTAGAAAGAAAAATCTAAAGGGCGCACCCGTTTTTCGCCGTTGGTTTCAATTAAAGCAACATCCACACCATCTAAAGACGTGCCGGACATGAGTCCGATTGCCAGCATCCGTTTTTCCTCGATCTTATTTTCCAGCCCTTTGCTCTTTTCATCATAAGCTGAAAACCATAGGAAGCTGTTTATTCGACTTTAATCCTTTAATCCCTTAAACAGCAATCTGCATTTCTTAACGGCTGTTGGTTTTTACAGCGATTATTCATAATAGGCACATTATGGCACAATTCCGTTCTGACTTTCTGCGTTTGCTTGAGACACGAGGGTATATTCATCAGATTACCGATGCAGAAGCGTTAGATAAACGCGCATCAGAAGGCATTATTACAGCCTATATAGGCTTTGATCCTACCGCGCCTTCGCTGCATGTTGGCAGTTTATTACAGATTATGATGTTGCGGCGGCTTCAGCAAAGCGGTCATAAGCCGGTTGTTTTGATGGGAGGCGGAACAGGTAAAATCGGTGATCCTTCCTTTAAAGACGAAGCCCGTCAATTACTGAATGATGATACCATCAAAAACAATGTCGCCTCTATTCGGCGTGTTTTTGAGCATTTCTTGCATTTTGGCAATGGACCGACAGATGCTGTCATGGTGAATAATGCTGAATGGTTAGACCGGCTTGAGTATATTCCTTTTTTACGCGATGTAGGACGCCATTTTTCAGTCAACCGAATGTTAAGTTTTGATTCAGTCAAATTGCGGTTGGATCGGGAGCAGTCATTAAGCTTCCTCGAATTCAATTATATGATTTTACAGGCCTATGATTTTCTTGAACTGTCCCGTCGATTGGACGTCACCCTACAATTAGGCGGATCAGATCAATGGGGTAATATTGTCAACGGTATTGAATTAGCGCGCCGTATGGACAGTAAAGAAGTCTTTGGACTGACCAGCCCCTTAATGACCACAGCCGACGGCGTCAAAATGGGAAAGACCGTTGGAGGCGCTGTCTGGCTTAATGGTGATATGTGTTCGCCTTATGATTACTGGCAATTTTGGCGTAATACCCATGATGCAGATGTTGAACGATTCTTAAAGCTGTTTACTGATTTATCCTTAGATGAAATCGCAAAATTATCCGCCCTTGAAGGCAGCGAGATTAACGAGGCGAAAAAAATTCTGGCTAATGAAGCGACCAAAATGGCGCATGGTGAAAAGGCAGCACTTGAAGCTGCCGAAACGGCTAAACGTACCTTTGAAGAAGGTGTGGCAGGCGATGCCTTACCTGTTATGACAATAAGTAAAACAGAAATTAGCCTGATTGATGCTTTGGTCGGATTAAATCTGGTTTCTTCCAAAGCCGAAGCCCGCCGCATGATACGCGGCGGCGGTGCGCGCATTGATGGTGAAAAAGCTTTGGATGAAAAAGCGATCATCACAGTAGGAGCAGAAGCTGTGCGTATTTCTGCGGGTAAAAAAGCCCATGGCGTCTTACAACTAGAAAGATAATCTTTTCGGATAGAGCCCCTCTATTCAAGGCCAGGAAGCCTCAGAATCATTTTCTGAGGCTTTCTTTTGTTAAGGCCATTTTACAGCTTCTATGACTTTATCAAAATCATAAGCTGAAAACGCCCTCGTTTAGGGTTGGAGTGAAGGCGTTAAAGGGTCTGTTTTGTTATTGAGAGGAAGATTTAAAACTATCATACAAAAAATATGGAGAAACAGACTAAACCTATTGAAGCGCTTGAAAGATAGAGTGAAGGATAAGTCTGCTATTATTCGCGCCTTTGGGACGGAGTGGATGTCAGCCAGAACGAAGAAAACTGACAGCGGCATCCCGTTCAAAAAGATAAAGCGCATTACGGGCAGCTTGCCCTCGTTCTGCTGAAAGGCCACCATCACGATCTACCAGTAAACGGGCGTCATCATTAGCGATAGGCAAAAGGGCTGAAATATCTTCGGGAGAAGCCAATTGAAAACCATTTTCGCCAGATTGACGCGTGCCTAAAATTTCACCGCTGCCGCGTAGACGCAAATCTTCCTCAGCCAAACGAAAACCGTCATGACAGCCACGAATAAGGGCTAGTCTTTCACGAGCAACATGGCTCAATTCAGAACCACGCAACAATAAACAAACTGAACGGTCACTTCCCCGTCCTACACGGCCTCTTAATTGATGAAGCTGTGCTAACCCGAACCGTTCGGCATGATCAATAATCATTAATGTTGCATTAGGCACATTAACGCCGACTTCAATAACCGTGGTAGCCACAAGCACAGCGATTTCCCCTTTGGAAAAAGCTGTCATCACTTTATCTTTTTCCGGGCCTTTCATTCGACCATGCACTAAACCGACTTTATCGCCGAAATATTGCTGTAATAACGTATAGCGCTGCTCGGCAGAGGCTATTTCAGAAGAAAAATCGAGATCGTTTTCAGATTCACCCACTAACGGGCATACCCAATAGGCTTGGCCGCCTTGCGCGATATGACGACCAAGAGAAGCGATAACATCGGCTATTCTTTGCACAGCAATAACGCGCGTTTCAATGGGTTGACGACCGGGGGGCATTTCATCCAAGCGGCTGACATCCATTTCACCATGCGCTGTCAGCATCAGACTACGTGGAATAGGCGTGGCCGTCATAACAAGCAGATGAGGCGTATGTTCTGCTTTTTCAGCCAGCATCATACGTTGTGCTACCCCAAAACGATGCTGTTCATCAATGACGGCCAGCCCCAAATTTTTATAGCTGACCTTTTCCTGAAAGATGGCGTGGGTGCCAACCAAGATATGGATAGAACCATCAGCCAATCCCATCAGGATAGATTCCCGTAATTTACCTTTATCGCGCCCGGTCAAAAGGGCGATATTAACAGGAAGGCCCGCTAATTGCTGGCTAAGCGTTTCAAAATGCTGCCGCGCCAAGATTTCAGTAGGGGCCAAAAAAGCCGCCTGATAACCGGCCTCGACCGCAATCAAAAGACTATTCAGTGCTACTAACGTCTTACCTGATCCAACATCCCCTTGTAACAACCGCAGCATGGGAGAAGATTGCTGCATATCCCCTTCGATTTCCAACATGGCGCGGCTTTGTGCTCCTGTCGGTTTAAAAGGTAAAGTCAAAGCATCGCGTAAATGCCCATTGCCTTTTAAGGGAAAGCCCCGCTTTTTGCGATTGGCAGCACGAATAAGTTTTAAAGCCAATTGATTGGCAAAAAGCTCATCATAACTAATCCGCATTTTTGCGTCACGATCATCAGGGTTTTTATGCAATCTTTCGATTGCCTGACGCCATGAGGGCCATTGATTTTTTTGTAATAAAGTGGGTTCAATCCATTCCGGTAAATCCGGTGCGCGTTCCATTCCTTGTTGAATGAGGTGGGAAAGTCGGCGATGGGTTAACCCGTCTGATAACGGGTACAGGGTTTCCTTTATTGGAATACTATTCCCTTCAGAAAGCGGCAGAATTTCCGTAGGATGGACAATTTGAAGCTGATCTTGATAAATATCAAGCTTACCTGTGACTATGCGGGTTTCACCAAGGGGCATCAGCTTTCTGGCCCAACTACTATTGTTACCAAACCATAACAGATGAATAACCCCATTCTGACCATCAGTGGCGATAACACGAAAAGGCCCTCGTCCAGTTGAAGAACGATATTCCCGCGCTGTTAAGGTCAAAATAACCGAAGCCCCGACGTCTTTTGCGGTGGCATGATCAGTTTTAATACGGGTCAACTGGCCGGAGGGAAGATAGAAAAGCAAATCCCTGATGCGGGTCAGATTTAGTTTTTTTAAAGGTTTTGCAAGCGCTGGGCCAATCCCCTTTAGGGATTCCGTTTCAGCAAATAGCGGGTTCAGAATTTCAGGACGCATATTTATAAGGCATAGCCTGTCAAAAACAGAGTTCAATACACGGTTGTTATTTTTTTGTAGGTAGAAATCTGTAAAAAGGCCTTCCGATCCTTCAGACAGGATAATCCATTTTTCAACTGTTATGGAACAACAATGGGCTGTCTGCCGAGATTAGATTCTATAGTGAACAAGTGGCAGACCGGATCAAGCTGGGTACCACTATACATATTGAGCGTAAAAGGACGAGCATGTTTTTAGACCTTAGTCAGATTTTAAAAGCGGCGCAGCCCCTGACTCTGGCAGGCGTAGAAAATGGCTTCCAGCCTTTATTGCTAGGCGATATTGCCCGTGCCTTCGTTCGCAAAGGAAAAGGGGGCCGATTATTTTATATAGCCCCTGATGATCAGGCTGCGCGTGCAATTATTGAGACAGCCCCTTATTTCACGCCTGAGTTAGAAACCTTATTTTTTCCGGCATGGGATTGTCTCCCTTATGATCGGGCATCGCCGTCACTCTCCGTTTCAGCAAATCGTATTGCTACACTTTATGACCTTCAGAGGTGCCCTAAAACAGCGCAACTAGTCGTGACGACAATTGAGGCCGCGACACAACGGGTTTTAACGCCGTTCCGGTTGCGTCAGCTGAGCCAGTATTTAGCCCCCAATGCGCGTATTGATCGAGATCAACTGGTCACTTTATTACGGGCCCATGGCTATCAACAAAGCGATACGGTTAGCCATGCCGGTGATTATGCCATTCGGGGCGGCCTGATCGATTTATGGCCATCAGGCTTGCCCTATGCTTTGCGGCTTGATTTTTTCGGTGATGAAATTGAAAGTCTACGCCAATTTGATCCGGTAGACCAACGTAGCATCAGCAATATTGAAAGTTTTACCTTATTACCTGCCTCGGAAGCGTTGTTAGATCCCGACAATATCAAACGTTTTCGAAGTGGTTATCGCGATTTATTCGGCGCAACAGCGACGACTGATCCCCTTTATCAGGCTATATCAGAAGGCCGCCGCCTGTCCGGTATGGAGCATTGGTTACCCCTGTTTGAAGAAAAATTGGTAACCGTATTTGATCATCTCTCCACCGATGATGCCATTTTTTATGATCAGGGTTGCATCAAGGCCGCCGAACAACGTTTTGAAGCTATCCTTGATTATTACGGCCATCGCAAAGATCATCAAAGTCAGGATGCCGGAAGTTACCGACCGTTAAAACCGGATATGCTTTATTTGAATCGGGAAAACTGGCTGCAAAATCTGGAAAGCTGGCCAGCGCATCAGATTACCGCTTTTCATCATCCCCCTGCCCCGCATGTTATTGATCTGGAAATTGCCGCCCCGCGTGATTTCGCACCTGAACGTAGTCAAGGCGGTAATATTTATGAAGCGGTCGTGGATTATATTGGTGCACTCAATAATCAGAACAAGCGCGTTATTCTGGCAAGCTATTCTAAAGGCTCACGCGAAAGATTAGCGGGGCTTTTATCCGATCATGGTCTGAAACGCGTTATAGAAGCAGACACATGGCAAGAAGCACTGGGTGCCGCCGATATTAGTCGATCAAAGATTTCTGGTGCCGCTTTGATGGTGTTACCGATTGATCATGGTTTTCTTACAACGGACATCGCCCTTTTAAGCGAACAGGATATTTTAGGGGATCGTCTGGTCAGACGCGCCAAAAGGAGAAAATCAGCCGATGCTTTCATGGCTGAACTGGCGAGTCTGACCCCCGGTGATCTGGTCGTTCACAGCGATCATGGAATAGGTTGTTATGAAGGGTTAACGTCCATCCCTGTCGGCAGTGCGCCGCATGACTGTGTTGCGTTAAGCTATCAGGGCGGCGATAAACTTTATGTGCCGGTTGAAAATATTGATACGCTCAGTCGGTATGGCAATGCCCATGAAAATACCGTTCTTGATAAATTAGGCGGCGTCGCATGGCAGACCCGCAAATCAAAAATGAAAGAGCGCATCCGCGCTATTGCTGGTCAGTTAATGGCAACAGCCGCGCAAAGAGTTCTACGCTCTGGGCCGGTTGCCTTGGCCGATCCAGCTAGTTACCCGCTTTTTGTTGATCGTTTCCCCTATCAAGAAACAGATGATCAAGAACGGGCGATCAGCGACGTTATCGAAGATCTGGCCAAGGGTAAACCGATGGATCGTCTGATCTGTGGCGATGTCGGTTTTGGTAAAACAGAGGTGGCCTTACGGGCCGCTTTTATAGCCGCAATGGCTGGTTTTCAGGTTGTTTTGGTATGCCCGACGACATTGCTAGCCCGTCAGCACTACAGCAATTTTATAGAACGTTTTGAAGGTTTTCCTTTAAAAATTGGCCGTCTTTCAAGGCTGGTACCCGCTAAAGAAGCAAAAATTTGTCGTCAGGAATTGGCCGAAGGGACGATGGATATAGTTATTGGCACCCATGCAGTTTTATCAAAAACTATCCAATTTAAACGATTAGGGTTGGTCATCGTCGATGAGGAACAGCATTTCGGCGTTGTCCACAAAGAAAGATTGAAAGCCTTAAAAAATGATGTTCATCAATTAACCCTGACCGCAACACCTATTCCCCGCACTTTACAGATGGCAATGTCTGGTTTGCGTGAATTATCGGTTATCCAGACGCCGCCTATCGATAGACTGGCTGTTCGTAGTTATGTCATGCCTTGGGACCCCGTTGCTATTCGGGAAGCCTTGCTGCGTGAACATTATCGGGGCGGACAAAGCTTCATTGTGGTGCCGCGTATTTCTGACTTGGTTGATCTTGAAAAATTCTTGACCGATCAAGTGCCAGAAGTCCGTTTTGTTATAGCCCATGGACAAATGGCGGCATCAGAAGTTGAAGAACGCATGGCCGCCTTTTACGACAAACGTTTTGATGTATTACTGTCCACCACAATTGTTGAATCGGGTCTTGATATTCCAAGTGCTAATACGATGATTGTCTATCGTGCCGATCGCTTTGGCTTGTCACAGCTTTATCAAATTAGAGGACGCGTAGGGCGGTCCAAAACCCGTGCTTATGCGTATATGACGACCCCCATCAATCACGCTATCAGTGAAACGGCTGAAAAAAGATTGCATATTCTGTCAACCTTGGATTCTTTGGGGGCAGGTTTCCAATTAGCCAGTCATGATCTTGATATTCGTGGTGCCGGTAATCTTTTAGGGGATGAACAATCCGGACATATCAAGGAAGTAGGCTTTGAGCTTTATCAATCCATGCTGGAAGATGCGATTTTAGAAGCAAAATCAGGGGATCTTACAGCCGCAAAAGAACAGGATGAATTTTCACCGCAAATAACAATTGATGCCCCGATTTTAATTCCTGAAAGTTATGTCCCCGATCTCAATTTACGTATGGCGCTTTATCGCCGGATGAGTGACATTAAAAATCGGGAAGATATTGATGCGTTTGCGGCTGAATTGATTGATCGTTTTGGTTCTTTGCCTCAGGAAACGAAAAATCTGATGGCTATTATCGAAATCAAAACGAATTGTCGGCAAGCGCATATTATCCGCTTAGATGGCGGCCCCCGAGGTGCGTTAATCTCTTTTAACAACGATAATTTTCCGAATGTAACCGGATTACTGAATTACATTCAGAAATTAAAAGGCACCGCTAAATTAAGACCAGATCAAAAACTGGTTATCCAGCGCAACTGGCCTGACCAAAAATCAAGATTAAACGGATTAGTACAACTTTCTCGAGGATTAGCGAAAGTCGCCTTGGCCGGATAACGCCCTACTAAAAGCTATTCTTTTAGAAAGACAAAATTACCGAAGTCTTTCGGGAATAGCTTTTAGCTTTTTTGATAGGGGAAAGACAGAAATACTCTGACGCAGGCTTTAAAAAAAGTCGACTTCCCGTAACGGCGGTAACAGCCATCCGGCTTTGTCATTTTTGGCGATAAAAATAAGGAGAGAGGTGGTGGGTCCGCCGGGATTCGAACCCGGGACCTCTCGATTAAAAGTCGCTTGCTCTACCAACTGAGCTACGGACCCAACCAAGGTCTATCATCAGAAATATTATAAAATATTCATGAAGACCTAATTTTTGAAAGACGTTGAATCAACTCCCCGTCTGGGAGTGCTTCCCTAGGGACTTATTGCTTAGGGGTCAAGCACTTATAACGAAAATAAAGCTGTTTAACGGTAAAAAACCTATTTTTTTCAAAAACACGCCAATTTCCAGCTATCTCGGTTAAAGGTTTTAGCACAAAATCACGGCGGCTAATTTCTAGATGGGGAATATGCAGTGTTGGCCATAAGGCAGGCGGTTTATTCGACGTTAGGCCGGGGCGATACCGTAATAGAGGTTGTTTTTTTTGTGGCCAACGCCCTTTTTCCCATAGCAGAATATCAATATCAAGAACACGGGCGCCCCATCGCCGCCCTGCCCGTCTTCCAAAGAGCTGTTCCGTTTTTTTACAAAGCGCCAATAAAGATAGGGGCAACAACGTAGTTTGAACAATAATAGCCGTATTGGCGAAACGTCGCCCTGCTGGCCCTACAGCCTGTGTTTCAAAGATAGTGGCTTGTGCTTTGATAGTAAGCCCTTGGGCGCTTAAATCGGCAATAGCGGCGTCTATAACCGCTTTTGGTGCTCCATAGCGGCCATGCCACCGATTAGACCCTAATGCGAGCGCGTATAACATTATTATATATCCTGAAACGAAAATGAGGCAATGGAAACTGGCCGGGAAGCTTTAAAAAAGAAAAAAATCAAATGCTCTTTTTAAAAATCTAAAACACGTTTTTTTAACGAAAAGGGAATTCTTTCTGAAGATATGTCAGCAGTTTATCCTTTTTCAAAAATATTCTATCGCTTTTCCATGACTATCTCTCGGCCTATATCAAAGACAAAAAAATTAAGTCCTCATAAAAAAAGGAACCCTTTACCCGCTTTAAAAACACCGATTTTTTCAAATTCTCCCTTGCGTCCTGACCCTGATTGTCCGCTATGTCCCCGTTTGGCTGATTTTCGACATGCGCTACAGTTATCTCATCCAGCTTGGTTTAATGCACCGGTTCCGCCTTTTGGTGATCCCGATCCATGGTTGGCCATTATCGGACTGGCTCCGGGGATGCGAGGTGCCAATCGAACAGGTCGCCCTTTTACAGGCGATTTCGCCGGTATCCTTCTTTATGAAACCCTTATTCATTTCGGATTGGCCACCGGCACTTACGAAGAAAAAATTGATGATAGTCTTCAGTTAAAAGGGGTTTCAGTTCTTAATGCAGTCCGATGTTTGCCCCCCGCTAACAAGCCGACACCTCTTGAAATAACAACCTGCCGCCCTTTTTTGCAGGCTACACTTCAGAATTTTTCTCATTTAAAGATAATTTTAGCGCTGGGACAGATCGCCCATCAGACTATTTTGCGGCATTTTAATATTCGTTTGGCAGAAATGCCTTTTAAACATGGTGCTGAATATCCACTACCTTCAGGATTACGTCTGATCGATAGTTATCATTGTTCCCGTTATAATCAGAATACAAAACGCCTGACGCCTGATATGTTTCAGGCTATCTTCAAAAAAATTATGACATATTATTGCTAGTAGCGAGAAAACGTTTCTTTATTATAGATGGAATAAAATTAATATTTTGGGAAAAATAAAATACGCATCATTTATGACAACGTTTACCATGGCGTATGGAATTGCTTTTATTAGTAGCGATAAATGAATTTTATTTCAAACGTATTTTTTAGAGCGCGTTCTATCAGGATTTTTTCTTAAATTTTTCAGAGAAATAACAAGACTTTTTGTGACCTTTTTTGAATAAAGACCCGATTAGTTGCAGGAGTCGTTAAATGACCACTGGTCGTATGTCTCGTCGTGAATGCCTTTCCGCAGCTGTTGTGGTACCTATTGCCGCTATGACAGTAACAGCTTCAATTACAGGGGCAGCCCAGGCTGCAAAAAATGTTATGAACGGATCAATTATCGGTAAAATTACTAAATTTTCACCTCGTCTTGACTCCATTTTGGATGTTTCAACCCCTATCGAGGTAATTTCTTCCAATATTCAATGGTCTGAAGGACCTGTCTGGATCAAAAATGGCAGCTATCTGCTGTTCAGCGACCCCCCCGCTAACATCATGCGTAAATGGACGGCTGATGGCGGTACCAGTATCTTTCTAAAGCCTTCAGGGCATGTTGAACCTGTTCCCGCTGGTCAATTCCGCGAACCGGGCTCAAATGGCATGAAAGTTGGCCCTGACGGTAAAGTCTGGATTGCAGATAGTGGCTCCCGTGCAATTATGAAACTCGATCCGGTAACACGTCAGCGTACCGTGGTGGTTGATAATTATAAGGGCAAGCGTTTCAATAGCCCGAATGATCTTATTATTTCTAAATCAGGTGCGGTTTACTTCACCGATCCGCCATATGGTCTGACCAATCTTGATGAATCTGACATCAAGGAAATGAACTATAACGGTGTATTCCGCCTTTCCCCAGATGGGAAACTTGATCTCATCGAAGCCGGTCTTAGCCGTCCGAACGGATTAGCGCTCTCACCAGATGAAACCAAGCTTTACGTTTCGAATTCTGATCGTGCCAGCCCTAATATCTGGGTTTATTCCATGGGTACCGACGGTTTACCAACGGGTCGCACGCTTTTGCGCAATTTCCGTAAAGAATATTTTGATCAGGGTCTCCCGGGTTTACCTGATGGTATGAACATCGATAAACAAGGCAATCTTTTTGCTTCTGCTTCGGGCGGTCTTTATATCTTTGCCCCCGATGGTGAATGTTTAGGGTTGATCGCTGGCGAACCAGGGCAGGCGCTTTCAAATTGCTGCTTTGGTGAACAGGGTCAAACGCTTTTCATCTCGGCATGTCATAATATCTTGCGCGTCCGTACCAAAACTTTTGGTTAAAAACGTGGAATTATCTGTCTGGAATAAGAGCAACAAGCTAGCCAGATAGAAGATGCAAGATAGAAGTAACAGATCTGATTATCAAAGCGATGTATTAGAAGAGGATGCCCAAAGGCAAAATCGCTTAATCTAGATCTGAATACTTTTTAATTAAAAAAACAGAGCTGATTGTTTTTAGAAATTTTTTAAAGGTTATTATCCCTTTTATTTAAAAAATTTCTAAAAATAATCAGCTTTTATCCTTGATGAAAGGAGAATATTCTTTCCATTGTCGATTAACTTTGTCAGTTTAATTTTCTTTCAACAATAAAATAGATTTCTAGGCAATGCGTTATTTTTGTGCTTATTGGTTCTAATATACGGGTTTTGTTGAAGAGAAAGACAGCCTTATGGCAACCAATTTGTCAGAAACGCTTGATAAAGTCATTGCGCAGTCTTTAGCAAATCAGCGTTTAGTGGGCGGGGTTATTCTGATTGCCCATAAAGGCCGTCTGATTTATGAAAAAGCTGTTGGATGGAAAGATCGTGAAGCACAAAAGGCTATGCATCTAGAGACAGCCTTTCGTCTCTCTTCAGTGACCAAGCCTTTTGTAACAGTGGCTGCTTTAAAATTGGTAGAACAAGGCGTTATCTCCCTTGATACGCCCGTAACGCGTTGGCTCCCTTATTTCAAACCGACCTTACCCGAAACAGGGGAACATCCGGTTATTACCCTGCACCATTTGCTAACCCATCAGGCTGGTTTAAGTTACGGATTCGCCTTACCCAAAGATTCTATCTATCATCGTTTAGGCATTTCTGATGGTATTGATTACTGCCCAACGCTTACTTTAGATGAAAACATGCGACGACTGGCGTTAGCGCCTTTATTCTATTCACCCGAAGAGAAATGGGATTATTCTTTAGCTATTGATGTTGTCGGCGCCATGCTTGAAAATATCTGTGACCGCCCCTTACCCAATATTATCGAGAAATATATTACTGCGCCTTTAGGGCTCGAATCATGCCGATTTTGGGGGACATCAGACGTTTTGGCGACCCCTTATTATAATGCCGACCCTATGCCTAAAAGAATGCGCATTGAAGAGATTCTCTCACCTGATGAGAAAGGGGCAATCATCTTTTCACCCAGGCGTGCCGAAGAAAAAACAGCCTACCCTTCAGGGGGTGCCGGCATGGTAGGTAATGCACCCGATATTCTGCGTTTTTTAGAAATAATTCGTTTGAACGGGGACAGCTTGCTGAAAAAGAGTAGTGTAGACCGTATGTTTACCAATCATGTCGGGGCAAAAATGGCCTCCCAAAAACCCGGTTTTGGTTTTGGCTATGGGGGGTCTCTCATTATAGACCCCCAAATTGTAGGGACAGGTCAATCAAAAAACACCCTACAATGGGGTGGTGTTTATGGGCATAGATGGTTTATTGATCGTCAACAGAGTATAACCGCTGTTATATTAACCAATACGACCTTTGAAGGCATGGCAGGACAATTACCACAACAGATCACAGAAGCTATTTACCAGCATCTGGATAGTTAAAAAAGGGAAAGCCTAAGAGTGTCTTTTAAACACGCAAAAAACTTTCCCTTCTCCTCATCTGAATAAGATCAAAAAATATTCAAAGTGAATTGATTAGTTGATAATCACTCCATGTTTATCAGCCCATTTTTCCAAATGCTCGCCAATATTACTGACTCCACGGGCTAATAAATCGCGCAAAAAAGGTGCAAAAGCATCACGATCCAAAGATCGGATCATTGCCTTAATAGGCCCGATGGCAACAGGTGTAATAGAGAGGCGTTTTAGCCCTAATCCGATCAAGGCCATGGCTGTCAGCGATCGACCGCCCATCTCACCACATAATCCTACTTTACAACCGGCAGCATTAGCCTGATCAATAATACGCGCTAAAAAGCGCAATAAAGCCGGAGATAACCAGTCATATCTTTCTGCCAGCTTGGGATGCGCACGATCTGCGGCAAAAAAGAACTGAATGAGATCATTTGTGCCAATCGATAAAAAATCGAGCTTCGGCAACAGAATATCAAGACTCTCGGCCAAAGAAGGTACTTCCAGCATTGAGCCATAGTGAATGACTTTAGCTCGTGGCTTGTTATGTTTAATCAGCCATTTATTCTGACTTTCAAACAGCGTCTGTGCTTGATCATATTCCCATGGCTCTGCGATCATCGGAAACATCACGTAAAGATGACGATCTGCAGCGCCCTCGATAAGCGCCCGCGCCTGCACTTTCAAAAGCGCTTTTCTTTCGAGCGCTAAACGAATAGCACGCCAGCCGAGGGCTGGATTTTCTTCGTTTTCATCTTCACTGTTGTTGATATAGGGTAATGTTTTATCATTACCAATATCCACTGTTCGAAAGATAACAGGTCGATTACCTGCGGCATCTAAGACATCGCGATAGAGACGAAGCTGCCTTTCTCTTTGGGGCAGGGTAGAAGAAACCAAAAATTCAAATTCTGTTCTAAAAAGACCAATACCATCGGCACCGGTTGCATCCAATGCGGCCACATCATCACGCAATCCGGCATTAATCATTAATTCAATACGATGATTGTCTCGCGTGATAGCGGGTAAATCCCGCATCGCTGCAAATTCAGCCCGTCTTTTACGACTGAGTGCAAAACGGGTTGCAAAGGCTTCCTCAATTTCAGGGGTTGGGCGAATAAATACGGCCCCCTGATTGCTGTCCACCAGCAAGAGATCTCCTTCACGAACACCCTGATGGATTTCCTTAACCCGCCCCAAAACGGGAATACCCATGGCCTTGGCGACAATAGTCACATGAGAGGTCAATGAGCCTTCTTCTAGTACAATGCCTTTTAGTCGACGGCGATCATATTCTAAAAGTTCAGCGGGCCCCATATTACGGGCAATAAGAATAGCATCACTATGAAGACCTAATCGAGCGGCTGTACCAAGTTGACCGGAAACCAAGCGCAGCAAGCGGTTAGATAAATCTTCCAGATCATGCAAACGTTCAGCTAGCAACGGATCGCCGATTTCCCGCATCCGCATTCGGTTATGCTGTTGTACCCGCTCAATAGCTGCTTCCGCTGTCAGGCCACTATCAATGGCTTCATCAATCCGGCGACGCCAACCCTCATCATAGGCAAACATACGATAAGTAGCGAGAACTTCCCGATGATCATTGGAACTACCAAAAAACTCGACATCCTGCGCCATCCTCTCGATCTGTTCTCGCATCTGCGAGAAAGCCGCATTGAGTCTTTGGCGTTCTGCTTCCACATCTTCAGCAACGGTGAATTCAATGGTGATACGGGGCTGATGGAAAACAGCATAGCCACGTCCCATCCCTTCCACCAGTTTCAGACCATTATACCGTAAAGATCCTTGGTCTTTTACACCGCCACTAGACAGACTATTTTCATCAATCAATCCGGCACTAAATATCAGCTCAGCTAATACCATAGCGACCGTCTGTAAGGCCTCAACTTCGATATCGGCGAAACGACGAGGATCCGTAGTTTGAACAGCTAGTACCCCAACGGATTGTTCCCGTCTGACAATGGGAACCCCCGCAAAACTGTGGAATAAATCTTCACCCGTTTCAGGGTTGTGCACAAAATCTGGATGACTAGTAGCTTCACTTAAATTGAGAATAGCCATGTCACGGGCGATTGTGCCCACAAGCCCCTGCCCTAATGCCAACTTGGTGACATGGACAGCTTCTTGTTTTAAACCATAGGTTGCAAAAAGTTCTAATACCCCATCGCGCAGTAAATAGATGGAACACACGTCGCTGCATAAAGCGGTACTGATAATCCGGACGACCTGATCTAATTTTGACTGCGCATTAGAACGGGAGGCCATAACATCATGCAATCGCGTTAAAATTTCACGCGCTGCTATCGTTGCTATCTGCTGGGAAGGAGACATAATCCTGTTATTAGCAAGCCAAAGCACGGGCTGCGAGTGCTAAAGCCGCTTCATCCACCAAATGATTTATAATATCACTTGCGGGTTCTTCTTGCTTTACCATGCCAACCGATTGTCCAGCCATGACAGACCCATTTTCAATATCACCCTCAATGACAGCGCGTCGTAACGATCCTGCCCAATAATGCTCAATCATAAGCTGAGCTTCGGGCAAAGCTAATTCACCATCATCCAAAGCTTTGGCTACTTCACGCTGTTTAGCAATAAAATTTTCTGTTGTAGCATTTTTTAAAGCTCGGACAGGTATGACAGGTAAACGCGAATCTATCTGTACCGAAGTAATTGCATCACGCGCTGATGCTCGAATAAAAGCTTGTTTAAAGCGTGGATGAGCAATAGATTCTGTTGCACAGACAAAACGGGTTCCCAGCTGGACGCCCGCAGCCCCCATTTCCAGAAAAGCCGCGATAGATTCACCACGGCCAATACCGCCTGCGACAAAAACCGGAATCTTTTTGGACAATGTCGGCAAGATTTCCTGTGCTAGTACCGTCGTAGTGACGGGCCCGATATGACCACCGGCTTCCATACCTTCAATAACTAAGGCATCAACACCCGCTCTTAGAAGTTTACGCCCAAGAACAAGCGCAGGGGCAAAACAAATAACTTTTATGCCCCCCTTTTTCAGCTTTTCAATGGCGGCGGTCGTCGGCAATCCCCCTGCCAAAACCACATGGCTTACATGCTGGTTAAGGCAGACATCAATCAGTTGATCCAATTGCGGATGCATGGTAATTAAATTGATGCCAAAAGATTGATCTGTTAGCTGTTTTGTAGCGGTAATTTCTTCATCTAAAAGAGCAGGTGGCATAGCCCCGCAAGCAAGAACCCCGAACCCACCCGCATTCGATAAAGCAGATACAAGATGACGTTCGCTGACCCAACTCATCGCGCCGCCCATAATAGCATAGCGACAATTTAAAAAATCTGCGCCCCTCGTCATAAGCTTTTCAAGCAGCTTATGACCTCGTATCAACTTATCATCATTATCGGCTTGAGGAAGAACCTGAGCTTGCTTGCTGACGCTATTTATCATGCAACGGCCTCTTCATTGACAGGACGCATATCCGCATCCAAACCATAAGCGGTGTGTAAAACCCGCACGGCTAATTCAGTGTAGGCATCGTCAATTAAAACGCTAACCTTAATTTCAGAAGTCGTGATTGCTAAAATGTTTATGCCACGATCGGCCAAAGAATTAAACATGGTCGCCGCAACACCCGGGTGACTGCGCATACCCACACCGACAATGCTGACTTTACAGACATTGTCATTTTTCATGACGCGATCGAAACCGATTTCGGACTTTGCCTTCTCTAAAATATCAAGAACATGAGAAAGCTGCGCTTTAGGCACAGTGAAAGTGACATCGGTTGTGTGCGAATCATAGGTAACATTCTGCACAATCATATCAACATGGATATGGGCGGTAGCTAATAGAGAAAAAATCTGAGCAACGGCGCCGGGCTTATCCGGTACCCCCATTAAGGTTACTTTCGCTTCAGATTTATCATAAGCAATGCCGGTAATGATCTGACGTTCCATATCGCTTTCTCTGATTTCGTCTTCCGAAACAATCAAGGTTCCACCGTCTGGTGGTAAATCGGGATCTCCAAAGGATGAAAGCACCCGAAGACGGGTTCGTGCTTTCATCGCAAGACCGACAGACCGCGTCTGAAGGACTTTGGCACCAACACTAGCCAATTCCAACATTTCCTCATAGGTGACCCGATCTAAGCGACGGGCACGAGAGACAATGCGAGGATCTGTGGTATAAACCCCATCGACATCTGTATAAATGTCGCAACGGTCAGCTTCCAAAGCCGCCGCCAAGGCAACCGCCGAGGTATCGGAACCGCCACGGCCGAGGGTTGTTACCCGACCTTCATCACTGACACCCTGAAAACCAGCTACAACAGCCACTTCTCCGGAACTCATCGCCTTGGTCAAGCGTTCAGTATCAATCGATTCAATGCGGCTATTCGCATAAGCATCGGTTGTGTGGATCGGAATTTGCCAACCAAACCAGCTACGGGCTTTTAATCCCATCGATTTTAGCACAATAGCTAAAAGACCACTGGTTACTTGTTCACCAGAGGAAACTACCGCATCATATTCTGCGGGATCATAAAGGGGAGCCGCTTCACGACAGAAACCAACCAGACGGTCTGTTTCTCCGGACATTGCGGAAACAACGACAGCAACTTCGTTGCCGGCCTCCACCTCTTTTTGGACACGACGGGCCACATTGCGGATTCTTTCCAATCCTGCAACCGACGTGCCACCAAACTTCATCACGATACGGGCCATAAAGAAACGCTCAAAAATTGTAGCAGAAAACCAGCTTTGCAGACGCAAAAGCGATTTTGTAGGGATGTATTATAATGAAAGCAAGCGCTGCGTCAGATTCATTATCATCAGTTGGTCAACTAACCGATAAAAAAAATGAAGAAGGCATGTCCACTATTGATCGTCATCAAGCGGAACATTTTGGCAAAATGGCGGAGGAATGGTGGAATCCTTTTGGCAGTTCAGCCATGCTGCATAGAATGAATCCGGCTAGACTTTCTTATATAAGAAGCGCTGTTGACCGGCATTTTTCAAGGGTAATAGACAATATTAAGCCTTTATCAGGGAAAAAAGCGCTCGATATTGGCTGTGGGGCGGGATTGTTAGCTGAACCTTTGACACGATTAGGGGCTGATGTGACAGGAATGGACGCGGCAGCTGAAAATATTGCGGTCGCAAAGCAACATGCAGATCAACAGAATTTAAAAATAAATTACCTTACAGGAGGGATGGAATCACTCGGCAGAGAACGATTCGATCTTATTACAGCGATGGAAGTGTTGGAACATGTCGCAGACCCTCAAGAATTTATCAATGAGATAGCCGATAAATTAAAAGAAGATGGCTTGCTGATCCTATCTACGCCTAACCGCACTTTACTATCCCGTTTGATGATTATTGATATTGGGGAAACTTTGGGCGGTATTCCTACAGGTACCCACGACTGGAATCGTTTTTTAAAACCGGAAGAGACCCAACATTTTATGGAAAATGCAGGCCTTAGGATCACCCATATTATGGGTTTGATATGGTCGCCCATACGGGGCTTTATCTTAACGGAAAATAAAGCTGTCGATTATTTGTTAACAGCACAAAAAAATAACGCAAAACTATAAATGTTATTTTGCTATAATATTTAATTTATACGCTTAATACCCTTAGAATAAATGCTCTTTTAAAAAAGTATAACCCTATGGCTCTTTCAAAAAAATTCATTCTGAAATCTAAAATTATTGCCGCATTATTAACCTTGGGGTTAGCAAACATAGCCTTACGGCCGTCTTCTGCCAAAGCCACTTTATCGAGCGGTTTTCATGCCCCTCCCTTTAAAGTATCAGGCATAACGATGGGTCAGCCTTTTCATTTCGACCTTGATCAGATGCTTAAAAATGGCCCTGTTGTGCTTTATTTTTCATCTGAATCCCCTGATTTCGCCTGTAGTAGGGAAGCAGAACCCCTCATAAAATCAGCCTCTGAACTACGGCTCTATGGAGCTTTTCTAATCGCTTTTTCTGTCATAAAAAATTCGATGCCCTTTACGACCGGATGTCGATCCCGTTTACCCGTGGCTATTGCTGATACTAGCGTAACGCGCCTTTATGCTCTTAATAACCCGTTATCACCTCAGAATAATACGACCTATGTCATTGCACCCGATCGCCGCATATTATTGACTTATGTTTCTTCAGATACCGACAGTCACATGATAAAAGCGCTGGAAGTCATTAAAAATTGGCAAAAAAACCAGAAAATCAAGCGGTAAATATATCATTAAGCTAACAGTACAGATTTATTGAGGTAGTGGCCTCAAGGGTCTTATTTTAAATAATTCAATTATATTTAAGCAATGTAGGATATAAATTTAATAAACATTCGTTCTAATCAATATCAATTAAACAATGAGCCTTTTGACCACAATTTTTTTACTCAAAATAAACTTGAGGCTCATGACAGGAGATCGGGGATATAATGAAGGGCAATAAAGAGGACCAACCGACAACCTCAACGGATAACCGTTCGGAAATGTCTGAAAAAGTAGGTGAAATTTTACAGCGCACCCGTATCGCTCAAAAGCTGACGCTGGATGAAGTTTCTCGCCAGACCCGTATTCCTGTTCGTCATTTAGAAGCTATTGAAGAAGGGTCTAGTAAGGGGTTACCCGCTACGACCTATAGTGCGGGTTTTGTCAAAACTTATGCCAATCTCTTGGGATTAGACGGAGTGGCATTAGCGGCTCGTTTCCGTCAGACTATGGGCGAAGCTACAAAACAACAGCCCATTATTGAACCCTATGCCCCGACTGATCCGGCCCGCGTGCCGCCTTGGCGGTTAATCGTGCCTTGTGTCATTGCAGGCGTAATTATAATCGGTGGCGGTATTTTGTGGAATAATCATCACTCTACGCCGTCGGTACCTTATGCGCAAAATTTGTCTACTGTAACTGACAGTAGTAATGTCAATGACAATAGTAATATCAATGCCGAGACGGAAAACTCGGCTATTGCGGCAGTCGAGAATCAGGCGATTTATTCGCCATCAATGACAAATACATTTTTAGCTAATGCTACAGATGCGACGATCGAAAATACCCCCAAAGCTGCCGTAAATTTAGTCGCTTTAAAACCGGTATGGTTACGCGTTTATGATGGAAAATCTGGCCCAGTTTTATTTGAAAAGACCTTAAACACGGGTGATCATTTCGAAATTCCTGCCACCGCAAAAGATCCTCTATTAAGAACCAATCACCCAGAAGCCCTTACCGTCATGGTGGCGACAAGAAATTTACCCCCTTCTATTTTACCCTCCAAAAAGGTCAAAGATTTCAGTCTAAAGCCAGATAGCCTTTTAACGGCGGCACCTATTAGCCCATCCAGTCAAGCAGGAAGTAGCAATTAGAATGGGTATAACGAAAACAGCTTTGAATATATCTTCGAAGAAGCCGCAGTGAATGATTTTTTTGTTAAAACAGGAATTATAAAGCGGGAAATGGTAAACATTGACCTGTTTTCTGCTTAGTGCTCTAGTCTATAAAAATATCAAAGAGAAAACCCGACACGACATTTTTCTTTTTTGGCCTGTTCATCGTCTGTCATACCCTGACTGCTATCAATAGTCGGGGTTTGTACCGTTGAAGGCGGTTTTTATGCATGGCTAGTATGGAATTGAAAATGAAATTACACCGCAAACTGCTTCTTATCTGCTTATCGTCCACTTTTATAAGCGCTCCTCTTTGGGGAGCAACGCCAACCTCTGATACGCTTAATCAACAGGTCGATCAGCTTCAAAGGCAAATGCGGGCTGTTCAGCGTAAAATTTTCCCGGATGGCAAAAATCATGAAATTGTGAGTCCAGAAATTACGGCACCTGTCGCTACAGAAGCGGCCCCTAATCAACCTGATACGTCCCTTCTTACTGTATTAAGTGCGCGGGTGGATTCTCTTGAGCAATCAATGACTCAGTTGACGGCACAGACAGAAGAAAATGGTCATCGGCTGCGCCAAATGGAACAGCAGTTTGAAAATTTCAAAACAGAAATGCAGTCACGACTGACAGCGCCGGCTGAAGCGGGTGTAACCGGTGATACTGATCCGGTAAATATGCCCCCACAGTCAAGCAATAATGGGCAATCCAATACGGTTCAAAATAATATGACCAAGCCCAATAATGCCTCTAATATAAAAAATAATACACCGCTTGTCAGTAAGAGCGATGACGTAAAAGGGATAGCGACGGTAGCACCTGTTACCAAGGCAACCTCTGATAAAAATCAGGCCGATAATACAGTAAAATCATCTGTTAATAAAATGACGGATACAAAAAAAACAGTAACGTCGTCCCCTGCCCCTATAGGGCCCGCAACAAAAACCACAGCCGATAAATCGGTAACAGCTTTGATCGCTGAAAATGCTGATTCTAATAGCGATCCGGCAGAACAAGCCTATCTTGCGGGATATAAATTATGGATGGATAAGCGCTATCCAGAAGCGGAAACGGTTTTAAAATCAGTTATTACAAAATATCCAGATCACCATCGTGCCAGCTATGCCCGTAATTTGATGGGACGGGCTTATTTGGATTCTGGGCAACCAGCCCAAGCTGCAGAAATTTTTTATGCTAATTACCAGACTCTTCCTCAGGGGGCACGTGCGCCCGACAGTCTCTATTTCTTAGGCCAATCCTTGATGGCTTTAAAACCGCCCCGCCCTAAAGATGCATGTAAAGTATATGCCGAATTATTGGATGTTTACAGTGACAAGCTAGGCGATTCTTTGAAAGATCGTATTACAAAGGGGCAGGACCAAGCCAAATGCCGTTAATTTAGGGTGCTAGGTCGTTTCTATCTTATGCTTTAAACTGTAATCTTTTAGTCTGTTTTCATGAAAAATAATTTAAAAACCCTTCTTGAAACAGAGGCCCATCGCTTTCATCTAGCTTTACAGCATGCAGCCTCAGTTTCTGAATTAGGGAAATTGGGCATTGCTGTTTCGGGTGGTGGAGATAGCCTTGCGCTGCTGTTATTGGGATATGTCAGTGGTTTTGACGTTGAAGCCGTAACAGTCGATCATAGTTTACGGCAGGAATCGGCTGAAGAAGCGCGTTTTGTCGCCCAGATTTGCCAGCAGCTTGCTATCCCGCATCAAATCTTGACAACCCAGATCGAAGCAACAGGCGAAGGTATTCAAGCCGCCGCACGTATTCGGCGTTATGCGCTTATGGCACAATGGGCCAAAGAAAGACAGGTTACTGCTTTGATGACCGCCCATCATGCGGATGATCAGGCTGAAACTTTGTTAATGCGGGCGGCACACGGCAGCGGTATTGCGGGGCTTGCCGCTATCCGACCTAATGTCCTCTTTTCAGCAGAAGGACAAACTATAAGATTGTTGCGTCCCCTGCTCGATTTTTCACGACTGGAATTAGCCACTATTGTTGAAAAGGCAGGGTTAAAAGCGGTTAGTGATCCATCCAATGACAACCCCCATTATGACCGCACTCATTTTCGACGCTTACTTATTGCAGCGCCTTGGATTGACCGACGAAAGTTAGCTAACACTGCCCGATATTGTCAGCAATCAGAAGAAGCATTGGACTGGATTACCCAAAAAGAGGCGGCGGCGAGGATTCGATTACAGGGCAAAGGAGTGCGCTTTGATCCAGAGGATTTACCAATAGAAATTTTACGGCGCTTAGTAGTATTGTGTCTTCAACGCGTAGGTGAAAAAAAACAAGTCCGTGGGACAGACCTTACGCGTTTTATTGGTTTTTTGCAGCAAGGCAAAAAGGCCAGTTTATCAGAAATTATCGGAGAAGGTGGGGTATTATGGCGTTTTTATCCTGCACCACCTCGAAAAAATAAGCAGATATGACATTAGATAAACTAATCAGTCATTGTTATCAGCGTATCAACCCCTATGTTGGATATATTTAGAGGCGTCGGTCGTCTTCAGTCCTTAAGAAAAAGTGCTGTTGCATGATCCTTTAACAGGGACTTCCCTGCCGGACAAAATGTCCGATGAAAGGCTTACTATAGTATATGGCTATGAACGACAATAATAAGAAACCCCAAGGGCCACAGACCAATGCATGGATGAAAACTATCCTTATTGGTGGTGCGGTTATTGCCGCCCTTGCCTTTGCTGTGACCTTATTTGACGGCAGCGGACATGAACGCAGCGTCAGTAATGTAGCTTATTCTGAATTCTTGAACCGTGTTGATAACAATACGGTAAAAGATGTCATTATTGGGCATGATGAATTAACGGGCCATTTCAGCGATAACAGCGCGTTTAAGACAGTAGCGCCCAGTGACCCGCAATTGATTCAGCGTTTACAGAGTAAAAATATTACTTTCCGCGCTTTGCCAGAGGATACGGTTAGCTTTTGGCAAATTCTTCTGTCACAATTTTTATTGCCTTTCATTCTGTTTTTGGGGTTGGGCTTTCTCTTCGTCCGCCAGATGCAAAAAAGTGGCGGCGGCGGCGCTATGGGCTTTGGAAAGTCACGCGCGCGTCTTTTGACTGAAAAGCAAGGGCGTGTCACTTTTAACGATATTGCCGGTATTGAAGAAGCCCGCGAAGAGTTAGAAGAAATTGTCGATTTTCTAAAAGACCCGACCCGTTTTTCGCGCTTAGGCGGTAAAATTCCTAAAGGGGCTTTGTTGGTGGGGCCTCCGGGAACGGGGAAAACCCTGTTAGCACGTGCTATCGCTGGAGAAGCGGGCGTGCCTTTTTTTGCGATTTCGGGTTCTGACTTTGTCGAAATGTTCGTCGGTGTCGGTGCCAGCCGTGTCCGTGACATGTTTGAACAAGCGAAGAAGAATGCCCCTTGCATTATTTTCATTGATGAAATCGATGCTGTCGGACGGCATCGGGGTGCTGGGCTTGGTAACGGTAACGATGAACGGGAACAGACCTTAAACCAGTTACTGGTAGAAATGGATGGTTTCGAAGCCAACGAAGGGATCATCATTGTTGCAGCGACCAATCGTCCAGATGTTTTAGATCCGGCCCTTCTTCGCCCCGGTCGTTTCGATCGGCAGGTTATTGTGCCGCGTCCAGACATTGAAGGCCGTCTGAAAATTCTTCAGGTACACATGAAGAAAACCCCGTTGGCACCGGATGTTGATGTCAGAACCATTGCCAGAGGTACGCCAGGATTTTCCGGAGCTGACCTTGCCAATATTGTCAATGAGGCGGCACTTTTAGCCGCACGAAAAGGCAAACGTTTGGTTGCGATGAGTGAATTTGAAGAAGCCAAAGACAAAGTTATGATGGGCGCGGAACGGCGTTCGGTTATCATGACTGAAGAAGAAAAGCGCTCGACGGCTTATCATGAAGCGGGTCATGCCTTGGTTTCTTTGCATGTCCCAGGTTGTGATCCATTGCATAAAGTGACCGTTATTCCCCGTGGTCGTGCTTTGGGTGTAACGTGGAATTTGCCTGAACGCGATCAGCTTTCGGTTAATATGAAGCAGATGAAGGCAAGATTAGCTTTGTGCTTTGGTGGACGCATTGCAGAACAGCTTATCTATGGCGAAGATTCTCTTAATACGGGGGCTTCTAACGATATTCAGCAAGCGACCGATATGGCGCGCGCCATGGTGACAGAATATGGTATGTCGCCGCGTCTGGGATGGCTTCGCTATCGTGAAAATCAGGATGAAGTATTTTTAGGCCATAGTGTTTCACGTTCACAGAATATTTCTGAAGAAACCGCGAAACTGATTGATCAGGAAGTTCGGGTTTTGGTCGAAGAAGGGGAAGCACGAGCGCGTCAGGTTTTAACCGAACATATCGAGGAATTGCATCGCCTTGCTAATGCTTTAATCGAATATGAGAGTCTGACGGGGGCTGAAGCCAAACGCGCTATTGCGGGTGAAACTATCGCGATACAGGATGTGAAACCTCAAGTGACCATTCCTTTAGCGGGTGGCGCTTCTGGTGTTCCCAAAAGTTCCCCTTTTGGCGGATGGGGTAATGCAGCACCTCAAGGCGCTTAGGTCTTAGCTTTTATCTCTATAAATTTTATGACTAAAAGCCTGCTTTATTAAAAAGTGGGCTTTTTTTTATAAAAGTCTATTTTGACCGTAATTTCTTCATAATCTTTGGTATATAAAGACCCACTATGTATCGTTCTCTTTTTTGTATGCCGATAATGGCAACTGCTCTTTTTCTGACTTCTCCGGTAATGGCTGATGCACCGCAGCAGAATATGAGCGTCCAAGAATTTATTAATAAAGCGAAAAGCTTGAAGCGTAAGGGGCCTTTTGCTCTCGTTTCGCCAGATTATGATTTATTGAGTGACATCGGCAGAATGTCTGATAAGGCATGGAAAGCACAGCTTGCAAAAAAGCCAAAACCAGCTTGCCCTCCCTCAACAGATATTTCTATCGGTGATGACGAATTTATGGGTTTTCTAAAAGCCATTCCGCCTAAAGATAGAAATAATACCACGGTTATTGATGCTTATATCAAAGGTATGAATAGCCGCTATCCATGCCGTAATAATGTTATTGCTTCTTTCTAAAAATCACTAAAATGCTTTCTTCGTTTCATTTTAGCTATAAAAACGGATGTTTTTCTAAGCTAAGACCATAGCAGGTGACGGGTCATGACTGATAATAATACCAATAATGCCGTTGATCCGGCAACGATAATTGAGGCTATGGCAAAAAAGGCGCGCTTGACGAGCGCGATTTTAGCCCAAGCACCGACACAGCAAAAAGCAAAAGCGTTGTTAGGAACAGCTGCTGCACTCCGTGAAAATTCGACCGATATTTTGGCTGCCAATGCGCAAGATATCGCGACCGCGGAAGCCCGTCATCTAACACCTGCCATGATTGATCGATTACGCCTGACCCCTGCGCGTTTAGAAGGTATGATCAAGGCATTGGAGGCTATTGCGGTTTTAGAAGATCCGGTGGGTCAGATTATTGATAAACGCACACGTCCTAATGGGTTGGATCTGACACGTATCCGCGTACCGATTGGCGTTATTGGCATTATCTATGAAAGCCGTCCCAACGTCACCATTGATGCCGCGGCCCTTACCCTAATGTCGGGTAATGCTGCCATCTTGCGGGGTGGGTCAGAAGCTATACATAGTAATCAAGCACTTTATCAGGCAATGCAACAGGGCTTAAGAGATGCTGAATTGCCGGAAACAGCAACCCAACTCATTCCGACAACAGATCGCGCCTTGGTAGGCGCTATGCTGTCAGCCAATGGTTTGATTGATCTAGTTATTCCGCGCGGCGGTAAATCCTTGGTGGCGCGGGTGCAGCAAGAAGCCCGTGTCCCCGTCTTAGCGCATCTTGATGGTATCAATCACAGCTATGTGCATGCGGCGGCCGATCCCGAAATGGTCGAAAAAGTGGTTGTTAATGCTAAAATGCGTCGAACAGGTATTTGTGGGGCGACCGAAACCTTATTGATTGATCGTCGTTATCCAGCGGCAAAAGCACTTATTCAGGCTTTGTTAGCAGCAAATTGTACAGTTCGCGGCACAGAAGAAATCAAAGCTCTGGATGCGGCTGTCGAGTCGGTGGAAGAAGCCGACTGGGATACTGAATATTTGGATTCTATCGTCTCAGCACGCTTTGTTGACAATGAAGAACAAGCGTTAGAGCATATTGCACGCCATAGTTCCCAGCATACGGATGCGATTATTACAGAAGATAAGACCGTTGCAGAAGCCTTCTTGGCCCAGGTGGACTCGGCTATTGTTATGTGGAACGCTTCCACACAGTTTTCCGATGGTGGAGAATTCGGCTTGGGGGCAGAAATTGGAATCGCAACCGGACGGATTCATGCGCGAGGCCCCGTCGCGCTGGAAGGTTTGACAAGCTACAAATGGCAGGTGCGCGGAACAGGACAGATAAGACCTTTATAAGTAAAATAGAAATTTTACTGACGCAGTATTTGACCTTGAACCGAGAGAGTAAAGAGAAAAAAATGATAGGACAAGCCCTTGGAAACAGGCTGATTCCTTTATGAAAAAATTAACGGGTTTACTGGGGGGATCTTTTAATCCGGCGCATCAAGGGCACCGTCATATTTCTTTATTGGCAAAAAAAGCATTAGGCTTAGATGAAATATGGTGGATGGTTTCTCCCGGAAACCCTTTAAAATCTCAAGCCAAGGATATGGCTTCCTTATCTCAGCGTTTTGCCTCTGCGCGTAGAATGACCCGTTACAGCCCGATTAAGGTAACGGCCATTGAAAGAGATCTCCATTGTCGCTTTACCGTTGATACATTGCGACGGTTGATCCGGCGTTATCCTAACCGGCGTTTTGTTTGGTTAATGGGGATGGATAACCTGAAACAATTTCAACAATGGAAGAATTGGCAACAAATTGCGCGTATGGTTGTGATTGCGGTCATTGCGCGTCCGAGTTATGATAACAAAGTTCACGCCGTGAGGGCGATGAGCTGGCTGCGGCGTTTTGTCCGACCTGCAAGCCGGTCACTTTATTGGACAGATTGGAGGCCGCCAGCGCTTGTGCTGTTGCGCTTTCGTCCCGACCCTTCTTCTGCGACTGTCACGCGTGCCCGTCAACCCGACTGGCACAAGACATATTCAGGTCGGGGGTTACGAGATGCTGTAACATGGCGACCAATCAGCTAGGAGGTAAATTGCCTGCCCCTTCTTCTACCCGTAAGGGCCAAGTCGAAATTGATCCCGAAATGCTTTTAAAGCTGGTCATGCAGTCGCTTGATGACGATCAAGCCCTTGAGATTATCTCTATACCTTTAGCCGGAAAGTCCAGCATAGCTGATTATATGGTCATTGCCAGCGGACGTTCTTCGCGTCAGGTAACCGCAATGGCCCAAAAATTGGCAGAACGGATTAAGGTTGCGACTGGCCATATTACCAGAATTGAAGGTCTGCCTTCGGCGGATTGGGTGCTTCTGGATGCTGGTGATATTATTGTTCATCTTTTCCGCCCAGAAGTGCGGAGTTTCTACAATCTGGAAAGAATGTGGGGATTTGGAGACGAGAATGATAGCCCTGTTTTACAATCTGTCGTGTCTTAAAAACCAACGCTGACTTTTAAAAACAGGGTATCAGCGTTTAAATATAAGGTGGTCAAAAAAGGCCATGAAGATTCACATCATTGCTAGAGGACGTATCGGCCGTTCACCTGAAGGTGAATTGGTAGAACGTTATATGAAGCGGCTTTCATGGCCTTATCGTATTACAGAATTGCCTGACCGTGAAAGTGCAGCGTCTCTGCCGCCTGCACCTTCTCATGCCATGACCATTGCCTTGGATGAAACGGGGAAAGCATGGCGTTCCTTGGATTTTGCCCGCAAAATGGGCGAATGGCAGGATGAAGGGCGTTCCGAAATTCGCTTCCTCATCGGTGCCGCCGATGGTTTGAGGGAAGAAGAACGAAAAGCCGCTGATATGTATTTTGCATTTGGGCCTGCTACTTGGCCTCATATGTTAGCGCGTGCCATGCTAGCCGAACAATTATGGCGAGCAAGCGCTATTTTAACGCGCCACCCCTATCACCGTGAAGGCTAATGTTGGGAATAGATAAGGGATTAATATACCCTATTATTCGATTTTTGACGCTTTTATGGTTATCAATCCTTCTATCGCATCATGGCTTTGCAGCGGTTCCTAGTGAAAAACCAAATTATTCCCCAAAATCCTTTATTTTTACAAAAGCGCAACAACAGGCTACCTTATCGCGCAATAAGGCCAAAATATTAGAGAAGGATGCGGCTTTTATTAAAGAAAGAGCCCAAAAAGCGCTTATTGAGGCAGCGCATGTCGCTGCTGATATTGAAAAATTGCAAACAAAAATCGATATAGAACGCCACTATCTCCTTCAAATTGATACTATGCGCCGCAATGAGAGGGCTGAGTTAGCGAGACAAAAACAACCCCTAACCCGCATGGCTGCCGCCTTAGAACAGAGATCCCATTATTTCTCGATCCTGTCCATTCTGAAACCCGATATTATGACAGATATTGTTCATATAAGAGGCGTTATAAAAGCACTGACGCCTGTCATTCGGCAGCGTTCTATAGAAAGCATGAACAGACTTCATACCCTAAATTTGCTCTATCAAATGAGACAGCAAGAACTTGATAAAATCAGACAAGAGCAACAGTTATTAGACCAAAAACATCAGTATTTCGTTAATTTAGCCCATGAAGATCAACAGCAGGTCGATACCTTATTATCCCAAGCCATGTATCAAGAGGATAAAGCCATAGCTGTCATGGAAGAGGCGCGCGAAAAGCTGAGAAATAGTCAAAATCCCAAGGATTTAGTGCCCGTTTGCGAGCTACCTTTTGTCGGCTGGCAGCTTCCCGCCAAGGGCTATCTTGCCCCCAGCTCTGACCAAAACGAGTTACGGATTATAACAGAAAAAGGTATGGTTATCATGCCCCCTAAAGCGGGGATCGTCCTCTATGCCGGTAATTTTAGAAGTTATGGCCAAATCGTTATCCTACGCCATGAGAATGGTTTTTCATCCTTGCTGACAGGCCTTACAAAACTGATCGTAAAAACGAATGACTCTGTTAGAATAGACCAACCTTTAGGCTATGTAGGTACGGGATATTCAGAGATAGGTTTTCAGATTCGCCATAATGATGAAACCGTCGCAATGCCGTCAAAAAATCAGTTCTCTCACCAGGGGAATTCCCGATTATCTTGCAATTTTATAAATGAACCCCCACAAGAAAACTATAATCAGAAAAGAACCTCCTAATAAAGGCCTTGTAAATGGCAAGGCTTATACCTTTTAATAATGGCTGGAAATTTCTGTTTTTGAAATAAGATAACGCTCATTTTTACTATCGCCCCGGCGTTTACAAGGCAAAAACGGGTAAAAATCTGTGGTGCCTGTCATGGATGGACAAAGTAAAGACTGATGAAAATAAAAAAATTACGGATGCCCCTCCTCATTGCCCTTGTCAGCACGGGCATGCTGATTCCTGTCCTGACCTCTTCTATGGCCGCGGTCGATAGTCAGAATACGGATACCTATCATCAGCTTGACCAGTTTATGCGGGTTTTTGAACAGGTCAGAAGCAGTTATGTCGACAAGGTTGACGATCAAAAACTGATTCAAGGGGCTATCGACGGAATGTTGTCCAGCCTTGACCCCCACAGTTCTTATATGAACGCTCATCAATTCGCTAATCTGAAAACACAGGCCGATGGTAATTACGGTGGCTTGGGTCTAACGGTTATGGCGCAAGATGGTATTTTAAAAGTCATTAGTCCGATGAAGGACACCCCTTCATGGAAGGCTGGCATTAAAGCCGGAGATTACATCACCCATATAAATGGGCAATTTATCTATGGTTCAAACATGGATGATGCGGTGTCACGGATGCGGGGCACACCTGGCACCTCTGTAAAATTGACGATTGTCCGCCCGGGACGGGACAAGGAATTTGATGTTACTATTACACGGGAAATCATTCAGGTTCAGTCGGTAAAATGGGAAGTTAAAGACCACATTGGCATCATAACAGTGAGTTCTTTTTCCCATAATGTCGGCCCCGATGTTATCAAGGCTATCGCGGATATAGAAAAACAGAATAAAGGAGAACCTTTAGGTTACATCGTCGATTTACGCTCCAACCCGGGCGGTCTGTTAGATCAAGCCGTCGCATTAAGCGATATTTTCTTGGATCATGGCGAAGTGGTCTCTGAAAGAGGCCGAGAAAAAACAGATATTCGGCGCTATTTCGCTAAATCGGGTGATCTGGCGCATGGGCTGCCCGTTATCGTTTTGGTGGACGGGGGATCCGCTTCAGCTTCTGAAATCGTAGCAGGGGCTTTGCAAGATCAGCATCGTGCCTTGATTATGGGCACCCAGAGCTTCGGAAAAGGATCGGTTCAGACCTTGTTACCTTTGGGGGATGATACAGCTCTTAGACTGACAACAGCGCGCTATTATACACCTTCAGGTCGTTCGGTTCAGGAAGGCGGTATTCAACCGGATATTATTGTACCGCAATTATCTGATCCTGATTACAAAAATCGTCCCCATTTGCGCGAAGCGGATTTGTTGCGCCATTTGATAAATCAGTCTAATACAGATAACAGTTTATTAGAGGATGATAACGGAAAAACTGATCCTCAGTTTACCGAAACGCCTGAAAGCCTGAAAAAAGCGCATATAACCGATTTCCAACTGGATTATGCGATAAAAACGCTTAGGCGAATCGCTATGCCGTCCGATAAAACGGTGCAGGATAATAAATCTATCGCGACCGTATCCAGGCATCCTCTTCAAAATAAAAAATGACGCTATAAATTGAGAATATATTTCAGGATGTATTCTCTGACCGCGACTGTAAATTTTTATACATAAGGACCGGATTATGGCACCCAGCACCGCGCCCGCTACTAAAAAGCCTTTATGGATAGAATTAAAAGATTGGGCACTTAATACAACGGCTCAGCAAAGATTGACCTTTGCCCGTTGGATTGCCTTTTTATACCCAACTATTTCGATGATAAGCGCTTTGGGATCAGAGTATATCGGTCATCTTTACCCTTGTGAAATGTGTTTGTGGCAGCGAAAACCCCATTATATTGCCATTGGGTTGATGCTGTTTTCTTTCGCTTTATCTTTTGTCTTTTCAAAAAAAGAGTCTTTACGGCCTTATATAACGCCTTCCAAAAAAATTTTTACCTTGTTAGCGGCCTTTTCAATCGCTGTAAGTGGGGTGATCGGTGCCTTTCATGCGGGTGTAGAATATCACTGGTGGCAGGGTATCACGACCTGTTCCTTGCCGATTTCGGGAAACAATACGCAAGAAATGTTCAACGCTATTATGAAAGCGCCTTTTGTGCGCTGTGATATTCCCGCGTGGACATTTTTTGGTATTTCCTTAGCGGGTTTTAATGCTATATTTTCGATCGGGGGCGGAGTTGTTATTACGCTTTTATGTCTAAATTATCTTCCCAAACGCCGCTAATGCCGTCTCTGACGAAAGAAGAGCGGGATTCCATGATCCGCGTCGATCACGCTGGAGAATATGGCGCCATTCGAATCTATGCCGGTCAGCTTGCTATCATGGGCGATCGGACAGGACGGTTGTCGGCCTTGATCAGTAAAATGGCGGCACAAGAAGAACGGCATTTTGCAGGCTTTGATAAATTAGTACAAGAACGCCATGTCCGACCTACCGCATTACAGCCACTTTGGAAAATAGCCGGTTTTGCTCTAGGCGCAGCAACCGCTCTTGTTGGGCCAAAAACAGCGATGGCCTGCACTGCTGCGGTCGAAAGTGAAATTGATCAGCATTACAAAAGCCAAATGGATCAGTTAGGGCAAGAAGATCATGCCTTAAAAGGGATGATTTCCGAATATCGCGACGAGGAACTAGAGCATCGACAACATGCCCTTGATGAAGGGGCGGAACAAATCCCCGCTTATCCTCTAGTGTATGGCCTTATTCGATTAGGATGCAAAGCCGCCATCGCATTATCGAAGCGCTTTTGATGTTTATGGGTCTTTCCTCTTTTTGGGGCATCAGACGATTTTTCGTTATTTTGGCAGTTATTTTGCCTTTTACCGCCTGTATAGAAACCTCTGTCTATGCCCGTCATGATAAAAATGAGGCTCTGGGAAATCGGAAATGGAGTGACTTACCCAAGGGGGTCGCAATTTCTATTATGCCGCCAGTCAAGGCAAGCGATGGTATGCCGAAACAAATCGTTATTTTCGGGAATGAAAGCTGCCCGAAGTCACCCGATGAAGAGACTATTATCGTCTGTCGACGTTTACCTGAAAGTGAACGTTATCGCATTCCAGTCGCTATGAGAGAAGAAGATCGTCAGATAAAAGAAGAAGAAGACAAACGTGTCCATCGCAGTTGGGCGCAACGTGTTCAGGATATGGGATTACTGTCGGCACCCGATATGAATAATCCGTTTAAAGGCGATTGATTTCTTTTTAAAAATTATTCCGCTTTTGTTCTATCGAATAAATAGACGCCATAAATATAAGAAAAATAGTAATAAAATCGTGATTTGCAGATTCTCTAATTTCTGTCATAATAATATTATTATATTATTGAATAGCCGGTGGATGACCCGATGAGAATAAGTGTCCGAATTTCTTTATTTTGTGCTGCAGCTTTTTCTCTGACAGGTCTGGCCTTTTTAGCACCATCAACAGCTAGACCGCCTACGATGACGGTCTATGGGAATGAATCCTGCCCTGCGGGGTATATCTGCGTTACCAAACCAGCAGGCGATAAATATCGCGTTCCCGAAGAATTACGGGATGAAGAAAGAGATAAGCCAGATCAGCAGAGTTGGGCTGCGCGGCAGCAAATCTTTCAAGGTGCGGGGGCACAAGGTGCGGGTAGCTGCACGACTTCCGGTTCAGGTTCAGAAATGGGATGTGGACGGGTTGCCGCCCATAATGATGTAGCAGAAAGACGAGCCGCTAAAGAACGCCTAAAAAATAGCGCCATGCCGCAATAACTTGGGCCATAACGCCAAATCTTTGTTGAATATTCTGCCGCTATGGGCATCCGAGACTTTAAAATAAGCAAAGTGATAAAGTTGAATAAGGCAATGGGATAAAGAAACCGTCCCCCAATAATGGGGAGGGACGGATTATTCAGCCATGCGTAAGCCAATAAATTTTATTTTAAAGTTACATCAGGTGGGTGACACACTGTTATAATTTTACCGGATGATGGAAATCAGGGAAAAATAATGAAGGCAACTGCATTTTCATGGCCGGTAATAACCTTGCTAATGGTGAGCTGTTCTCTATCGGCTGCTCCGGCTGTGGCGCAGGAAACGATGATGTGGGACGCTTTATCCCCAGAAGAACAACAGGCTGCGAATGCGGGAGGCTCACCGGAAAAGGTGCAGTCCTTGGTTATTTATGGTAATGATCTTTGCCCTAAGGGCAAGGGTGATGAAATTATTATTTGTGCAAGACGGCCTGAAAATGAACGATACCGTCTCCCCAAAAGATTTCGGGATCAGCAAAAACAAAAATTTTCGAATGGTGCGTGGAGCACTAAGGTTGCTGACTTAGAACGCACAACTTCAATAGGGCTACCGACAAGTTGCACCACGTCGAATTCTAATGGCCTAAGCGGCTGTTATCATCAATTTATTATGGATGCCCGCGCTGAACGCGAACAACGTAAAAAGGCCGAATATGGCGATGAAAATTAGCCATAAATACGGAATATTCAGGTTTTTCGGAGGCGGTATAAGAGGATACCGGCTTCGAAAAACCCTGAATAGAAATATCTAAAAATCAAAAACAGCAGGATCCATCCCTTGCCGTCCATCAGGTCGATCAAGCGCTTCAATTTGCTTCATATCTTCTTCATCAAGTGAAAATTCAGTAGACGCTAAATTTTCTTGCAGACGCGCTTTACTAGAGGCTTTCGGGATAACCGTAAGACCTAGCCTCAGGTGCCAATTCAAGACAACCTGTGCTGGTGTCCGTCCATGTTTTAAAGCAATAGCACGAATGACAGGATCGTCTAAGGGAGCCCCTCTTCCTAAAGGGGACCAACTGGTCGTAATAATACCGCGCTCGGCATGATAGGCCCGAAGCTCTTTTTGTTGAAAATAAGGATGAAGTTCGATCTGATTAACCGCGGGCACAACGCCTGAAGCCTCAATAATATGATCGAGATTGTCGATGGTAAAATTGGAAACTCCGACAGAACTGGCTTTACCAATCGCGCGAATTTCAATGAAAGTCTGCCATGTCTCCTCATAGCGTTTCCGATCCCGTCCTGGCCAGTGAATCAGGTAAAGATCAATATTGGTAACGCCTAAATTGCGGATACTACGATCAAGGGCGACAAAACTGTTTATGCGTCCCATATCGACAGGCATTAACTTCGTCGTAAGAAAACTGCGCGCATGAATGGACCTTAGGCCGTCTCCTACGCCCTGCTCATTATCATACCATGCGGCGGTATCAACAGCGCGGTATCCAAGGTCATAACCCAATTTGACCATGCTTTCAGCCTGATCAGAGGTAAGCTGATAGACACCTTGTCCAATTTTAGGCATGTTGTGGCCGTCATTAAGCACAACACTTTCTACTGGCACCATAAATGGCTCCTATCTCTTGATATCGAATAAGCCGATTCCTAGAACCGGCTATAATCCGTTTTACCGGAGAAAATAGCGCATAGGATTTATTCATTTTGAATAATTCTTATGGTTTTTTCTCAGCTATTTTGCTTTGCGCTCGGAGATTGACGTTGCCAAGCTTGTTTAAAAAATCACTGTTGTCATAAAATACCGATCAGTGGAAAGCGCCGCGTAAAGCGGGTTCCAACTGGTCCCAGATCGGACTTGTCATACCCATTTCCAACACTGTGCCATTGATCACGAACATAGGCGTACCCGTCACATTTTGCTTATCAGCTAAGGTACGAATATCCATTAGATTTTTGATCGCTGTTTGATCAATCAGACATTTCCCCTGAGCCCCTTCTGGCAAACCGCGATTACCAAAAAAAGGACTCATACCCGTTAACCGAATATAGGCTTTCATCTGTTCATCTTGGGGAAGGCTTGAAACGCGTTGTAATTCCGTCTTATCAACCTTTTGAATACGTTCAAACATAGGGCCTTGTTCCTGAAAAAGCTGATCAGAAATCGGGAAAAAAGTTTGAGCGCCCCGACAACGGGCCAAAAGTGTAAGCGCAATATCAAAAGGATCACGGACCAGATTACGGAATTCGAATTTTACCAAGCCCTTGGCAATATATTCGTCCCGCAATTTAGGCATACTCTCTTTGGCGAATTCGGCGCAATGAGGACAGGTGAAAGACGCATATTCAACCAATGACACGGGAGCCTTAGGATTGCCCATAACAAAACCACCTTCGGGCGAAGTGGTAACGACTTCTGTCCAATTGCTTCCATTAGGCGCAGGAATAGCCGGAGGAAGCGCTATTGTAGCACTGCTTTCAGCGTTATCCTTCTCGGTTTTATGACAAGCCGATTCAAAGAAGGAAACACCTGAAAGCAGAAGCATGATGCCCAGACCGGCCTTTATTTTTTTCATTATCTTTTAACTTTCTATTACTAATTTTGTGGCGTTTTTCACGGAGACTAATTCTTTTTTTGAAGGGCTGCCTTGATTTTGCTGTCAATGATAGCCCAGTCGGGTTTGGTGCGACTATCCGTTATGGGACGACCATTAAGAAGTAAGTAAGGCGTTCCGGGAATTTTACTTTTTTCTATAATCTCGACAGATTGTCTCTTCAAAAGATCAAGAGCAACAGGATCTTTGAGACAAAGAAGACTTTGATCAGAGGTCAAACCGACAGGCTTCATCATCTCAATCAGCCCTGTGTCAGTGGCCGCCTTTTGAAAAAAGGCTTCGTAAGAGATATTATCCCTTACTTTTGCCTGTTTCTGGCTAAATTCTATGGCACTATCCATCCAACGGTTCTGATTATTAAAAATCTGTTCTACTCTGTCTATATAATGTTGGCGATCACCACAGCGAACTAACAAAGTTGCGGTCGCATCAAAAGCATCACGCACCGCATGCCGTATTTCAAGGCTCACTAGCCCTTTTGAAATATAGTGGTGCATTAAGGGCTGAAGGCTTTCCCGTGTAAGTTCAGCACAATGCGGACAGGTTAACGAAAGATATTCCAAAAGCTTAACAGGGGCATCGGGATTACCAATAACATAACTGCCAAAGCTGGTTTCAGATACCCTCTGTCCCCAATCCTTAGCCCTATCAGGTTGTATATTATGCGTTAATTGAAGAGAGGGTCGAGATTTAATGGGAGATGCCGAGAAGACAGGGACAGTAAACAGCATCGTCAGAGCAGAAGCTGTGCTTAACAACGGGAACAAAGAATAGCCTCGGTATCCTCTTTTTGAAGACGAATGATCATTCATGTTTTGTCTTTCTCTCTTTCTCCATTGGCTTCAGAAGTGGCGATCTTCGAGGCGAGGGAAACATAACCGCCTAATCGTATCAAACTCGTTTGTAAGTCAGAATTGTGAACATTCTGAACTAGCTTAATATCTTCTTCTGCAAGGTAAGATTGAAGAAATTCAGTCGGGGGTGAAGGCACGTTTTTTTTATTTTTGTTCTTATGATCAAGGACACGCCCTTGTCGAAATTTCACTTGAGCAACAGCAGAATATCCAAAGAAACGATTAACGCGCTCTATAATAGCAGGATTAATATGCTGCATTTGAGTAGCAATTCCACCTTCGGCAACAATACTCAGCGTCCCATCCAGTGTTTTTCCACGGGAAAAACGAATAGATTCAGGTAGAGAAAAACGCGCATATTTTTCTCCCACAATATAAGACCAACGGCTAACGATAGTGGAATGAAGGAAACCAAAACGCCGGAAAATGGGGCCGCCTATATCCGGTAAAATTTCACCAATTGATCTGACTGAACAGGATCGTTTCTGAAAAGATTTTTTGTCTTTTACCGCTGTTTTCGTTGTCTTTTTTGTATTTTTGCGCACGGGCTTTTTTCCCATTGATGCAGAGGAATCGTTTCCCTTTGCAGCAGGATTAGCACCGAAAGATGGGTTGCCTTTGCTCATAACACAGGTCATGCCACAAACCGTCCTCAGCCGTCGATAGAGTGAAATGTCAAAATCCACTATTTATTCTGCAATAACTGCTACGCTTCTTGAATGGTATCAGCAACATGCCCGTATTTTACCATGGCGCGCAACTTCTAGAGATGACGTCATGGATCCTTATCGGGTGTGGTTATCTGAAGTGATGTTACAGCAGACAACCACCACGCATGTGGTACCCTATTATCAAAAATTTATAGAGCGTTGGCCAACCGTAGAAGATTTAGCTTCAGCTGCCGAAGCCGATGTCATGGCAGCATGGGCGGGATTAGGGTATTACAGCCGCGCTCGTAATCTTATTCTTTGTGCAAAACATGTCGCCGAGGCTGGCGGGGTTTTTCCCGATAATGAACCAGCCTTACAGGCGCTGCCTGGTATTGGACGCTATACAGCCGCCGCCATCACAGCGATTGCTTTTGGGAAAAGAGCGGTTGTGGTGGATGCCAATGTAGAACGGGTGGTTAGCCGACTTTTTGCGATAGAAACGCCTCTTCCCGCTAGTCGCCCTCTTATTGCAGAAGAAACTGACCTCCTGACACCAGATATAGCGGCGGGTGATTTTGCACAGGCGATGATGGATATGGGAGCAACAATCTGTGTCAATCGGCAACCCGCTTGTGGCATTTGCCCATTACTTGCCTTTTGCTGTGGACAAAAAACCGGAGATCCGGCCCATTTTCCTGTAAAAATGCCTAAAAAAATTAGACCTCAACGGATCGGCTATGTTTTTGCACTCTGCCATCAGAATCAGATTTTATTAATTAAACGACCCGATAAAGGTTTATTAGGAGGCATGCGGGCGTTGCCAAGTGGTACATGGATACCCAAGGAGGCGATAAACTCTCACGATAAAAAGGCCGTAATCGCGCAAGCACAACAAGAAGCTTTTGGCGATTTTAATCCCGAAATCCAGAAAGCCTTACAGATGATCTCATGGCAGGAACGCGGCGATATTGGCCATATCTTTACTCATTTTTCATTAAAATTGAATATTTTATCAGCAGATATTGAGAAGATAGAAAGTAAAGGCGAATGGTGGGCTTTAAACAATATCAAGGCGGCGGGGCTGCCTACGGTTTTTGCAAAAGCCGTCAAACAAATTTTAAAAGGACAGCCCTAACCTGAAAATTAGGTAACCTCCTGATCAGGAGGTTACTTCTCTTATCCTCTATAAACGCGGTCTAGCCTGTGGATAGATTCCTAAAATTCTGAGATCATAACTATTCTTTTTCAAGGTCGTCATAGCCTCACGCACCTTGGGTTCAGAAGGTTGCCCTTCTATATCAGCGTAAAATTGTGTGGCAGCAAAACTGGCACCATGCTGATAGCTTTCAAGCTTAGTCATATTGACCTTGTTTTCACCAAAACCTTGAATGGCATTGAACAGTGCAGAAGGAATATTTTTGACGGTAAAAAGAAGACTCGTCATCATCTTGCCAGAGGAAGGCTGCGAAATAGGCGGTAATTCTTCCCGAAAAAAAGAACCTTCAGCTTCGGCTAACACCACAAAGCGCGTAATGTTAACTTCACCGTCGGCGATACCTTCTTCTAATATTTCAAGACCATATAGTTTAGCAGCAAGAGCCGGTGACAAGGAAGCAAGACCGTGTTGATTAAGGTCAGCGACTTCTGCTGCGGCACCTGCGGTATCCGCATGTGCCAATGCCCGAATATTATGCGCATGAAGCCAATGACGACATTGTCCCAACGCCTGAGGATGACTGAGAACACGCGTTATTTTTCCTGCGCCCTTGGGGGCTAACAAGCAATGGTGAATGGGTAAGAAATATTCAGCCTGAATGGTAAGACCGGATTCTGGCAGCAAAAAATGCATATCAGCCACGCGGCCATTCAAGGAATTTTCAATCGGGATCATCGCCCGTCCGGCACGGCCTTCTTTCACCGCAGCCAAGGCATCCGCAAAACTAAAACAAGGAAGCGGTAGACTATCTGGAAAAAGATCAAGTATCGCAAGATGCGAGTTACAACCGGGCGCGCCTTGGAAGGAAATCGCTTTAGCCGGTGACAACGCCGCTTTAGCCTGCATTTCGGCTACTAACGCCTGTGCAGACGGGGAATAATCGTCCATCATTTTTTGGTGATTAAACGTAGGATTCCCTGATCGCAAGTAAGGGAAGGCCGAAATTTATAGAATTGCACGATAAAATTTTGTCAGGTGACCTAAAAAAGACCTCTTCAGACTCTATCTTCAGTAAAAATTTCCTACTTCAACCGTCACGGTGGCATTAAAAAGTTAAATGAACCCTGCCCGTTTGGTCATTTTTCCAAAAATTACGAATAATTTCCCATCCTTCTTCGGCAGTCTCGACAAACTGAAAGAAATCCAAATCTTTTTTGGAAATCATCCCTTCTTCTGCCAAGGCTTCAAAATTGACGATTTTTTCCCAGAAGGCGCGCCCATAAAATAAAATAGGCACGGGTTCGATTCTTTTCGTATGAATCAAGGTCAACAGTTCAAATACTTCGTCTAATGTTCCAAAGCCTCCCGGGAAAATAGCAAAAGCCTGCGCCCTTAACATCAGATGTGTTTTTCTGAGCGCAAAATAATGAAACTGGAATGAGAACTCAGGGGTGATGTAAGGATTGGGCGCTGTTTCAAAAGGTAATACAATACCAAAGCCAATGGAGGGCGCATCAACATCGGCAGCGCCTCTATTCGCAGCTTCCATAATGGAAGGCCCGCCGCCAGAGCAGACAACAAAATGACGCTTACCCGCCTCATCCTGCGGAATTTGGCTAGCAAGTTGGGCTAGTTTTCGGGCTTCATTATAATAACGGCTATGATCTGCCAGCCGCTTGGCAATACCATAGGATTCTTCATCTTTAGCAGCGGCGATTATTGCGGTTGTTTCTTCAGGAGAAGGAATGCGGGCGGAGCCATAAAATACAAAAGTGGATTCTATCCCTGCCTCTTTCAGGATTAAGTCAGGCTTTAAAAGTTCAAGCTGAAACCTGACCGGACGCAAATCCTCTCGCAACAGGAAATCAGGATCCTGAAAAGCCAGCCGAAAAGAAGGATTCGTTGTCTGAGGTGTTTTACGCACATGGCTTGCGTTGATTGCGTCATCGCGGGCGTCAGGAGTAATTTTACGTTGAGCCATGGCTAATGCCTTTAAAGTAACAGTCAGACAAAAAGGGTGCCTCAAAAAAGAAAAATAGAAACCTTTCCGAACTTGTTCGTTTTAAATTGAGAAAGCGTTTTTAAAAATTTTTGAATTTTGAGGTACGCGCCTGATACCAGCGAATAACTTTATGACAAAATAAAAATAATAGCGTCAATATTACCTTATAAAAGGCATAGGTGATTATTATGACCGAGATTGTTTTTCAGGATAAAAATATTACAATAACAGATCATTTAGTAAAAACAAAAGCCCATACCTATTCTATAAATGAAATAGAGCAGGTATCTGTCCGTCTTCAACCCAGATCAAAATATATAAAATGTGCTGTTATTGCTGGAATATTATCTATAATATTATTTGTTTTTACGTCTTTATTAATTAAAATTCTGGGAGTGATCGCCTTTTTAGTAATGACAGCCTATATTATCCTTGTATTCATGCCTGGATATATTCTTACTTTTCTTATACCGAAAGGTGAGGAGATGGCGCTTTTTTCTTCGAGAAAAAACTATTTATTAAAATTAAGAAAAATTATTCTCTCTAAAAAACCGGGTATTAAAACGCTATAGAGCATAATTTTTTGAACAAAATGCAATAAAATATAATAAAATTCGTATAAATATGATTATAAGCTTTAATACCAAAAACTATTATAGGATTAAAAGTGCATTTTATAACGAAAGATCTTGATTTCATTAGGGACGAAATAGAAATAGACGAATCCACGATAAAAATAAATAGTACGCCCTATTTATTAAAAAATATCAGTCATGTTTCTATAGAAAAAACAAAAAATGAATTAACATTATATTTGTCTATTATATTTGTAATAATCGCGGTTATCTTTTCAATATTTGCTTATTATACAACCGCTATCGTTTTTGTTATCCTCGGCGGTACCGCTTTTTGCATGGATCACCATCCTAGATATACGCTGGTTTTCAAAATGTCCGGCAAGGATGAGAATATATTAATCTCTAAAAATAAAACCTATGTTTACGACATAAAAAAAAGTGTCGAACAAGCGCTTTCTTAACGCAAGAAATTTAGTGACAATAATGGCTGGCGCCTAAATCCATGTGCAGATGGTCCTGATGATAGTTATCCCCATCGGGACTAATAACACCAGAAAAACGACGGCATGCGGCACGAAAAACAGCATGAAGGAAATCTTTTGTCTGATGGTCACCTTCGTGCCAGTCGTTTTTTATCGTAATCCGTCTGCCATTAGCCAGATCGAAAGCGGCAATATCAACCGCATTAGCATGGGCATGTTCTGATATTTTGGCCCCGCTCTGGCTGTTGCGGGTGCGACAATTATAACTGCCAAAAGTTTCTACTTTGATCACTGCGCTGCCCAACCAGACTTTAGCCGATTTTTGTACTGCATCATCCACCCAAAAAGCCAAAGCTTCGGCAGCATGACATTGTAAAGGGCCTAAATGGGTAATGGGTATCTGTGCGGCGCTTATTACAACGGCCTGATGAATATAACAGCCATTATTAAACTGGCGTTCGGGTGCTAATTGGTAATGCACCCCTTCTCTATTAAGCGTCTTTAGGCACTGAGAAAAACTCTCAGAAGAAACTGGCGTGTTTACATACTTAGAAGCATGATTGGCTGTTTTTCGTTTATCCGAAGAGGAGCCGGAACAGGAAGCTAAAATAAAGAAAGCAAAACAGAGAATAAAACGGGAATAAGACATAGCCTTTTCAATTTAACCTCAGTTTATGCTGAAAGACTAGCCTTAAAAAAACATCTTTAAGAAAAACTATTGGTAATTATAAACATCATCTTTAATATAAATTTGTTTACCATCAATAAACCTATCACCAGCCCTAATAGTCATTAAATTGATTTCTATGACGGAGAAAATCACTCTCCTTTTGAGGGTTCTCTTCGCAATCTCAATTGACCTGAAAACAAATGCCCCTAGAAAGGACAGCGGGCCACGCCGTCCCAACGCGGCGCGAGCTCTCTGTAAGGAGAGTCTTAAAGACTATGACTGATTATTCTATTCGACCGACCGTAAAACCGATCCGCCCTCAATTTTCATCGGGTCCTTGTGCCAAGCCACCAGGCTGGGCACCTGAAAAATTACCTTTGGGTTCACTAGGACGTTCGCATCGCGGCAGTATTGGTAAAAGCCGCCTTCAATATGCAATTGAACTGACTCGTAAAATCTTAGAAGTACCTGATAGCCACCGTATTGGCATCGTACCTGCTTCTGATACGGGCGCGGTAGAAATGGCAATGTGGTCACTGTTAGGGGCAAGACCTGCAACCGTCTTGGGATGGGAAAGTTTTGGTCTCGGCTGGATTACCGATGCCGTCAAACAGTTGAAGATCAATCCAACAGTTTTGAAAGCGCCCTATGGCGAATTGCCTGATCTTTCAAAGGTCGATCAGTCTACAGATGTAGTCTTTACCTGGAATGGTACGACTTCAGGCGTCAAAGTCCCTAATGGGGACTGGATAAAACCTGATCATGAAGGTCTGATGATTGCAGATGCTACGTCCGCTTGTTTTGCACAGCCTTTGCCTTTTGAAAAATTGGATGTTGTTACTTTCTCTTGGCAGAAAGTGTTGGGTGGTGAAGCCGCGCATGGCATTATCATCCTTGGCCCGCGGGCAGTAGAACGTTTGGAAAGCTATACGCCTGCATGGCCGCTCCCTAAAATTTTCCGTCTCACGAAAAACGGCAAACTTGATGAGAGTATTTTTAAGGGCAGCACAATCAATACTCCCTCTCTTTTAGCCGTAGAAGATTATATCTGGGCACTAGAATGGGCAGAAGAGTTAGGCGGTGTCTCGGCATTGATGGCGCGCTGTAATAAAAATGCAGCGACCCTTGATGAATGGGTTAGAAAAACAGACTGGATCGAGCATCTTGTCGCTGATCCAGCAATCCGTTCCAATACCAGCCCCTGTTTGAAATTTTCAGATAAAGCCGTCAGCGGATTAGATGACAATGCCAAAGCCGCTTTGGTTAAAAAGCTGGCAGGTTTATTGGAAGCTGAAAATGCGGCTTATGATATTGCAGGTCACCGTGATGCGCCTCCGGGATTACGCGTATGGTGCGGTGCTACGGTAGAAGCGTCTGATATTGCAGCGCTGGGGCCATGGCTCGATTGGGCATGGGCACAAATCCACGCCTGATTTTAAGCCCTGATACTGGCCCGATTTTTCCTAAAAATAAATACTGACCCGTCTTGCGCGTAAAAGCGCAAAGACGGTTGTCTGGAGATGCTGTTATGACCCGAGTGTTAATTTCCGACAAGATGGATCCACGTGCGGCGGCGGTTTTCCGTGAACGCGGCGTTGAGGTAGACGAAATCACCGGTAAAACACCGGAAGAACTCAAAAAAATCATTGGTGACTATGATGGTTTGGCAATCCGTTCCGCTACCAAAGTAACCCAAGAAATCATTGCCGAAGCTAAAAATCTAAAAGTAATCGGTCGAGCGGGTATCGGTGTTGATAATATTGATATTCCGACGGCTTCTGCTGCTGGCATTGTCGTGATGAATACGCCTTTTGGTAATTCTATCACAACGGCTGAACAGGCAATTGCCTTAATGTTTGCTGTTGCTCGCCAAATTCCCGAAGCTAATGCGTCAACCCAAGCCGGAAAATGGGAAAAGAATCGCTTCATGGGGGTTGAAGTATCCGGCAAAACGTTAGGCCTGATTGGTGCGGGTAATATTGGTTCTATTGTAGCGGATCGTGCTGTCGGTCTGAAAATGAAAGTGGTGGCTTACGACCCGTTTTTAACTGTTGATCGGGCTTTAGAATTGGGCATTGAGAAAGTCGAACTTGATGTGCTCTTTAGTCGTGCCGATTTTATCACTTTGCATGTGCCGCTTACGGATCAGACGCGGAATATTTTATCTCGTGAAAATTTGGCAAAAACAAAAAAAGGGGTTCGCATCATCAATTGTGCCCGTGGTGGGTTAATTGATGAAGAAGCCTTAAAAGATGCCTTGTTGTCCGGTCATGTTGCAGGGGCGGCTTTGGATGTTTTTCAAAAAGAGCCCGCTAAGGAAAATCCGCTTTTTGGGGTGCCTAACTTTGTTGCTACGCCCCATTTAGGGGCATCAACCTCAGAAGCACAGGTAAATGTCGCTATTCAGGTTGCAGAACAAATGTCAGATTATCTTCTGACGGGCGGGGTTTCAAATGCCTTAAATATGCCGTCATTATCGGCAGAAGAAGCGCCCCGCGTAAAGCCCTACATGGCTTTGGCCGAACAATTAGGAAGGCTTATTGGCCAGTTGGAAGGGGATTCCCTAAAAGCGGTTTCCATCGAAGTTGAAGGGGCTGCCGCCAGTCTTGATCAAAAACCGATTACCAGTGCAGTGCTTGCGGGTTTGATGGGTGTTTATTCTCAGTCGGTTAATATGGTGAATGCCCCCTTCCTCGCCCGTGAGCGTGATCTGGATGTGCGTGAAATTCGCCACGATCGGAAAGGCGCTTATAATACCCTGGTAAGGGTAACCGTAAAAGATGACCAAGGACAGGAAAAATCTGTAGCAGGCACTTTATTCGGGCGTGACGGTGCTCGGCTTGTTGATATTTTTGGTATTAAGGTCGAAGCTAATTTAAGCGGTGACATGCTCTATATCGTCAATGATGATACACCGGGCTTTATTGGTCGCTTAGGATCGCTTTTAGGAAAAGCGGGTGTCAATATCGGTACTTTCCATCTGGGACGCCGTTCAACAGGGGGAGAAGCCGTCTTGTTATTATCGGTTGATTCGCCGGTAACCGCTGGAAAAATGGCAAAAGTTGCCGAACTGGCCGGAGTACGTCAGGTCAAATCGCTCCATTTTCTCTAAATTTTAGAAAGGCTTAAAATATTTTAAGTCGGTGAAATCAGGCCTGATATTCTGTTGATATATTAAATTTATGTCCAGATTATCGGGTCTGATATTTAAAAAATATGTCATGAAACGGTTTTTGTGAAAGAAACAGGGTGGAATGTTGCCGTAACATGATTAGAAAGGCCTCTGTCCTGATAATAAAAGCTTTTTGATCAATGACGATAGCGCATGGTTTGCTCCCCGAAGGATTACGTGACCGCCTTCCCCCTCAAGCAGAAGCAGCTTCCCGTTTGCTGCATCATGTTATTGTAGCCATTAACCGACATGGTTATGAACGGGTTTCTCCGCCTTTGGCCGAATTTGAAGAAGGCTTACTCGGGCGACTAAAATCTGCCCGTAAGCGGGATTTATTACGATTTGTTGATCCTGTCTCTCAACGAAGTCTAGCCCTTCGGCCAGATATTACCGGACAAATCGGTCGTATTGCGACGACAAGGCTTAATCATCGCCCAAGACCTTTGCGTCTCGCTTATGGGGGCACCGTAATGAAATTACGGGAAACTCAGCTTCGCCCTGAAAGAGAATTAATTCAGGCTGGCGCCGAACTGATCGGTAATGATTCGATTGCGGCTGTCATTGAAGTATTAGGTATGGCCGTAGAAACCCTAAAAATTGCAGGAGTTAAACATATCAGCGTCGATTTGACGATGCCGAATCTGGTCGAGAGATTGGCGGATTCGGTTCTTCCTATTGATGAAGATAAACGGGAAGCCGTATATGCCGCACTTGATGCCAAAGATGCGGGAGGTCTAGCGGCTTTGGGGGCAGATGAATATCGGCCTTTATTAGAAACAGCCGGTCCCTTTGATAAAGCGATAAAACGCTTAAAGCCTCTTGCTGAAAAATTCGGTTTTGCCGATCGTTTGGATGCTTTTCAGAAAATTCGCGATTCCTTAGACGAAACGGTGCAGGTCACCCTTGATCCCACAGAGCATCATGGTTTTGAATATCAAAGCTGGATTGGTTTTTCGTTATTCGGTTCTGAAATTTTAGGTGAGATTGGGCGCGGCGGCAGCTATACGATTATCCATCAGGATAAACGGGAAGAACAGGCCGTCGGTTTTTCACTTTATATTGATCCGTTAGTCGATGCAGGGCTGGGACAGCAGGCATCTAAACGCATCTTTTTACCGTTAGGGCATGATCCAAAACAAGCCTATGACTTGCGTCAACAGGGATGGATCACTATTGCAGCCCTTGATGAAAGCGATGATCCTATTCGCCATCATTGCACAGATATACTGAACAGCGGCACTATTCAGCCGCTCTGAAATTGATTCTTCATAGCGCAAGATACCGCGCAAGCAAGCAACCAGCAGGAGCAGGAAAAATATGGCCAATGTTACGGTCGTCGGTGCCCAATGGGGTGATGAAGGCAAAGGCAAGATCGTCGACTGGCTGGCCGAGCGGGCCGATGTCGTCGTCCGTTTCCAAGGTGGGCATAATGCCGGTCATACCTTGGTCGTCAATGGTGTCACCTACAAGTTAAGCTTATTACCTTCTGGGGTAGTTAGTGGAACTTTATCGATTATTGGAAATGGGGTAGTCATTGACCCTTGGCATTTCCGGGATGAAATGACCCGTCTTAAAGAACAAGGCGTCACCATCAATCCCGACACCTTGGCGATTGCGGAAACCAGCCCACTTATTTTACCGCTTCACAGTGAATTAGACGGGTTTCGGGAAGATCAATCAGGCGATAAAAAAATTGGTACGACCCGTCGTGGTATCGGCCCCGCCTATGAAGATAAAGTGGGACGGCGCGCTATTCGACTTTGTGACCTTGCCCATATTGATCAATTAGGGCCGCGTTTTGATCGTCTGATTGCCCATCACGATGCCTTACGGGCTGGTTTTGGGAAACCACCGGTTGATCGAGCCAAATTGATTGCCGATTTACGAGAAATCGCGGATACTATTTTGCCCTTTTCAAAACCGGCATGGCGTATTTTGGCAGAACAGCAGAAAAAAAATCGTCGTATTCTGTTCGAAGGGGCACAAGGGGTTATGTTAGATGTCGATCACGGCACCTATCCCTTTGTTACCTCATCCAATACGATTGCGGGTTCAGCGGCCGGTGGTTCCGGTATGGGGCCATCTGCGGTCGGTTTCGTGCTAGGAATTGCTAAGGCCTATACAACGCGCGTTGGTGCAGGCCCCTTCCCGACCGAGCTTGAAGATGAAGTTGGGCAGACCTTAGGCGAACGAGGGCATGAATTTGGAACCGTTACGGGACGCCGTCGCCGTTGTGGTTGGTTCGATGCTGTTTTAATGCGGCAATCGGTAGCGGTTGCAGGTATCACGGGCATCGCCTTGACCAAACTGGATGTATTGGACGGTTTTGATGAAATCAAAATTTGTACCGGTTATCAGATTGGCGATAAGGTTTACGATTATTTGCCACCTTATTGTGAAGATCAGGCAGCGGCTAAACCTATCTATGAAACGATGGAAGGGTGGAAACAATCAACCGCCGGTGCGCGAAGCTGGAGTGAATTATCAGCGCAGGCCATTAAATACATTCGTCGGATTGAAGAATTAATCGAATGTCCGGTGACTTTAGTGTCAACCAGTCCAGAACGGGACGATACTATTCTTGTCCGTGATCCTTTCTTGGATTGATAGAAAGAATTCTCATAATTGAATAAAAAGCCGGAAGTTTTTCCGGCTTTTTTAATGAGGGCACTTAAAAATAAAAATTAAGCGTTCTCTTCCAAGGCTGGCTTTAACCATGATGGTGTAATAATATGCTGCCCTTCTGGAAGTTTATCCCATTCGGCAACCCGCTGACTAATAACAGCCAATTGAAAATCAGGATAAAAAATCCTGCATCGCCCCTGATCTTCTGGTGGATTTTCAGTCTGCACTACCGCTAAACGACGGTTAATTTTCTGTCGCCAGTTCATTCGGGCAGTATTTTCCTGTCCGACATAACAACCCTTGGTAAAGCTAACCCCATTTAATTCGCGAGCATTGGCTTCTAGCCATAAAGTCTTGTCTTGTCCTAGTTCAGCCTGACCTTCTGTGACGCCGAGGATTAAACGATGCTTTTTCCAAAGTGTAACGGCGGATAAAGCGTTATCTTGCGATTCCTGTAACCAACGGAACCCTAAATCAGGCAACCGTGGATCAGGCCAGCCCCTTATACATTTATCATCCGCTTCTATCAGTGACCAATGAACCGTGATATTGGGATCCACTTCAATCGCAATAGCGCGCCGCAAACGATAAAGCGTCAAACGGCGGATCAACCCTTCAACGGCTATAGCTTCGCAGTCAATCAGAACCGATTTACCCTCACCCCACAAAATAAAATCATAGAGGGCTTTGCCTTGTGGTGTCAGCAAAGCTGACCAAAGAGGCGCCCCTTTTTCTAGTAACAAGACATCCTGTGTTACCAACCCTTGCAAAAAATCCACAACATCAGCCGTTGTATCCTCTTTTAAGGGAGATAAGCGGATAATAGCCCGATCATCCAGCAAGCTGGTTTTAGGCATGGTAATATCAGTCGTTGCACTCATATTGGCATAGTAGGAAATTAGAAGCGGAAATGGAAGGTCGCTGATGAAGTATGATTTAGTTTTAAAAGGTGGAACCCTTTTCACGCCTGGTGGTCTTGTCGCCAAGGATATTGCCATCAAAAGAGGAAAAATTGCCGCTATTGGCGATTTTCATAAAGATCAGACTGAAGAATTGTTGCATTGTGAAGGTTTGACCATTCTACCTGGGGCAATCGATACCCAAGTTCATTTTCGTGAACCAGGACATGAAACAAAAGAAGATTTAGCAAGTGGCAGTAAAGCGGCAGTTTTAGGCGGTATTACCGCCGTTTTTGAAATGCCGAACACCAATCCGCCAACAGATACCGTAGAAGCGTTAGTCGATAAGCTCGCCCGCGCGCATCACCGGATGTGGTGTGACCACGCCTTTTACATTGGGGCGACATTGGGGAACAAAGATCAGTTAGCAGCCTTAGAACAGTTACCCGGTTGTGCCGGTATCAAAATTTTTATGGGCTCTTCGACTGGCAACTTACTTGTCGATGATGATGATACTTTGTTATCGATTTTACAGTCTGGACGGCGGCGTATCGCTATTCATGCTGAAGATGAAGCCCGTCTTAAAGAACGAAAAAAATATTGTGTTCCCGGTGATCCTGCCTCTCATCCCGTGTGGAGAGACGATGAAACTGCTATCCTTGCAACACGCCGTATTTTATCATTGGCCCGAAAAACCGGTCGTCTTATCCATATTCTTCATGTGACGACCCCTGAAGAAATGGCGCTGATTGCCGCGCATAAAGATATTGCAAGCTGTGAATTGACGCCTCAACATCTGACCTTGTCCGCCGAGACTGCCTATCCGACTTTGGGCAGTTATGCCCAGATGAATCCGCCGATCAGATCTGAAAAACATCGTTTAGGTTTATGGCATTGCTTGCAACAAGGTATTGCCGATGTCATTGGTTCTGACCATGCTCCGCATACGATAGAAGACAAACACCATCCTTATCCCCAGTCTCCTAGTGGGATGCCCGGTGTTCAGACCTTATTACCTTTAATGCTGAATCATGTATCAGAAGGTCATCTGAGCCTGAGCCGATTGGTCGATTTGGTATCTGCTGGGCCACAACGTTTATTCGGCTTATTAGAAAAAGGGCGCATTGCTGTCGGATATGATGCCGATTTTTCCGTAGTCGATCTGAAAGCCTCATGGATTATCAAAGATGAATGGCTGGCGTCTAAATGTGGTTGGTCTCCTTTTTTAGGTAACACTCTGAAAGGTTTGCCGGTCGGCACGATTATTCGAGGTAATAAAGTCATGTGGGAAGGTCATCTTTATGGTGAACCTGTGGGACAACCGTTGCGTTTTCAAGACAGTTTGCGCACAGAATTATTAGAATAAGACAGTTTCAAAAAAGTAAGACGACTATGGTAAAATGATTTTACCATAGTCGGATTGTAATATTACTTTATTAGGTAAAAATTTATTTCAAAAAAAAGATCGATAATATTTATATCGAAAAATACTTTTAACTATAGTCAAAATTATTACTTATTAGGATCGTGCGTGTTTTCTTATATGCAGCGGCGAAACGCCAGCTGAAGGATGCAAGCCTTTAAAAGGGTCCTGCAGAATTATATCATGCTAAGTCAGATGACTTATAATCTAAGCCAAAAAATCAGTCCGCTAAAAACAGAAGATGCTATCCGCTTTATTGCCTTTATTTTGCGATGCTCAGTTTCTGCTACAGCCGGCTATCTTTGCGCAACAATGCTAGGGCTTAAATATCCCGCATGGGCAGCTATTTCGGCCTTGATTGTGTCACAAGACAAATTTCATGAAACCCAAGCTATCGTTATATCACGTATTATCGGCACTGTTATTGGTATTGTGACAGCGGTTATCGTCGATATGCTGTTCCATGATGTAACCACTGAATTAACAATTTCAGTGGCTATCTGCGCTATTATCGCCCGTTGTTATCCTAAATTACGGGTAGGTATGTGGACATGTGTTATTGTGCTGATTGGGGATCATGGAAGTGATAAAACAATTATCGCTGGTCTCGATCGTGGATTTGGTGTCTTATTAGGTGTAATAATAGGTGCCATGATTCACCTTATCACGGAAAAAATCTTAGCCGCTACCTTAGTGACGATTCGTCTATAGGTTGATCAGATGATGATTATAATTCGAAGAACTATCGCAAGAAATGGTGATTTTTAAAGTAAATACCTTCGATTCAGCCCAATAATTTTTATTATTTCTTTTTGAAAAAGTTTTTTTAAGATTGTTTGGGCAAATATGGTTTTACTTTTTTATACACAACTTCGAATATCCTTATAAAATAGCTTTTTATAATGAGCCCCTTGCGATCTTAAGGGGGCATACACATTTATGTGGCATATTTGCTACATATAATGATTTAGACAGATTGGGCACAAAAAACGTCATGGCTGATCTTTACGAAAGACTGGGAATAACCCGCAGCGCCGATGAAGCGGCAATTAAAAAAGCCTATCGCAATCTGGCGAAGAAGCTTCATCCTGATCGCAATAAAGACAATCCCCAAGCGGCAACGCGTTTTTCAGAAGTGTCAGCTGCTTATGAAATCCTGTCCGATAAAGAAAAACGCGGACAATATGACCGGGGTGAAATAGATGAACAGGGCAATCCGCGCTTTAACGGGGGCGGATTTGATGGATTCCATCATGCCGGTGGTCGCGCAGGTGGTAATAATGGGGGGGGCTTCGGCGGCTTCAACTTTGGCGGCGGCGGCGGTGCCGATCATGGAGATTTCAGCGATCTTTTTGAAGGTATCTTTGGCGGCGGACGTGGACAACGCGGGGGCGGTTTCGGCGGTAAAGCGGCACCCAAGGGAAGCAATAACCTCTATCGCCTAAAAGTACCGTTTATTGATGCGGCGACATTACATCCGCAACGAATTACCTTAGGCGATGGAAAGACTATTGATCTGAAATTGCCCGCTGGTGTGGAAGATGGCACACAAATGCGCCTTGCTGGTAAGGGACAACCGGGCCCCGGGGGGGCGGGCGATGCTATCGTTACCATTGATATTCAACCCCATGCGTTTTTTCAGCGTAAAGGTGATGATATCACCTTAAATCTGCCTATTTCTTTGGCTGAAGCCGTAGAGGGGGCAAAAATAAAAGTACCAACTGCGGAAGGCGCTGTCATGGTATCCGTACCGGCAGGCTCTAATTCTGGAAAAGTTTTGCGGTTACGGGGTAAAGGTTTTCATAAAAAAGCGGGTGGACGAGGCGACGAACTGATCACTTTAATGATTACTCTGCCCGAAAACGATTCAGATCTGAAACAGTTTGTTCAGGGATGGGCAGCCAAAGATAAGGAAAATCCACGGACAGCCTTAGGTCTTTAAAAAGCCTTCATTAAATTTTTTTAAATATGAGAGCCAGCTTTTACAAAAGCTGGCTCTTATTTCATAAAGAGAATACTTTTTCAAAGAAGGAAAACAGCTTAAAATTTTACAAAATACACTATATTCCTTTTTTATTGAGCAAATAGACCTATTTTTCATAGAAAATCTTATTTTAAATAATGATATTTTTCTCTATCCAAGTAAAAATATACCCTATTTACAAACAAGAATTTTTCTCAATCTGGACTGTGGCTTAACAGCTATGGAAGCCTCAGATTTTTACTTTCAAACCAGCACGGTTTGATTATTACTTGTCATAAAGTGGGCAGTAAGAGAGCATGGGCTTGCTTATGACAAAAATTGAACAAAAAAACAGAAAGCCTGCTGAAAAAAAACAGATGAAAAAGCGACATTCCTTTTTCTCTGTCGTGGTGCAGGTTTTTAACGGGGTAATGAACGAAGGCTTCGTACATGCAGGAAACTTTGCCTATATGGCATTGTTAACCCTTTTCCCATTTATGATCTTAACCATCATTATAGCGAGTGGCATTGGAAGAGGCGCTGATGGTTTTGCAGCAGTTCATTCTTTTCTTTCCGCATTACCCCCCAATGTGTCAAGCCAACTCAGCGGCCCTATCTTTCAAGTTTTAGCTATGCGTTCGGGATCGTTAATATGGTGGAGTGCGCTCGTTAGCTTGTGGTCTGTCAGCAGTTTTATTTCAAGTATCCGCGAATTGTTATATCGCACTTATCGACTCGAACCCCCTACGGCTTTTATTAAATATCGTCTGGGGGCTATGGCTATTAATATTATGGCCGTATTTCTTTTGCTATTTATCTTGTCTATTCAAGTCATGCTGGCAGCACTCCAACATATTTTTTCGGAACAATTTAGTTGGTTACTTCAATATATAAGTGCAGCCTTTCCTCATATCAGCCTGTCAGATAATCAGAATTTAATGGATAAGTTAGCGCTCATCGGCATCACAAGCGATCGTATGCGTACTTTTTTGGATCATATTACGGCGTTTTCAATTCTTTCACGGATTATTTCTGGCGGCTTGTTATTCGGGGCGCTGTATATTCTCTTTTATACAGTGACCCCTCCACAATATCGTGAGGCTCATTATTTCAAATGGCCAGGGGCTTTACTGACTGCCTTTTGGTGGCAAATGGTTTCTATGATTTTGCCCATCGCCCTTAATAATATGCTTGATTATAATCGAAGCTATGGAGGATTAGCCGGTTCAGTCATAGTTTTGATTTATTTTTGGATCATTGGGTTGGGCTTGGTTGTCGGTGTTCATCTGAATGCGACATTGGCATTTGACAGATCTACGCCTGTTACGCCAAAAAATGATGCATAATTTTGATATATTGAGGAATGGTATGGCCGGATTGATGGAAGGGAAAAGAGGACTGATCATGGGACTTGCCAATGATCGGTCTCTAGCGTGGGGTATCGCCTGTGCTTTACAAAAACAGGGTGCCGAGTTGGCATTCGCTTATCAAGGGGAGGCTTTAAAAAAGCGGGTACAGCCGCTGGCTGAAAAATTGGGTTCTGACATCTTGATCGATTGTGATGTCAGTGACATGAAGGCAATTGATAACGCTTTTAAAACTTTAGCCGAAAAATGGCCGACTCTTGATTTTGTGGTTCATGCAATCGGCTTTTCAGACAAGAATGAACTGCGTGGTCACTTCACAGATACAAGCCTTGAAAATTTCAATACCACGATGGCAATCTCGGCTTATTCTTTAATTGCAGTAACCAGACATGCGCGGGATATGATGCCGGAAGGCGGCAATATTTTGACCCTGACCTATTATGGCGCAGAAAAAGTTATGCCTAATTACAACATTATGGGCGTTGCAAAGGCTGCGTTGGAAACATCGGTTAAATATTTAGCAGCAGATCTCGGTGACCGTAATATTCGGGTCAATGCAATTTCAGCGGGCCCAATCCAGACGATGGCGGCTCGGGGCATTGGCGATTTCTCCTATATCTTGAAATGGAATCAACTTAATACGCCTTTAAAACGGACGGTTTCGATTGAAGAAGTCGGCAAATCAGCGCTTTATTTGCTCTCTGATTTGTCCTCGGGTGTGACGGGTGAAATCCATCATGTCGATGCTGGATATAACATTGTGGGTATGAAACGGATCGATGCTCCAGATATTGCGCTTGCCCAATGAGCTTTAATAGTTTTGGTCATCTTTTTCGTTTTACCAGTTGGGGTGAAAGTCATGGGCCAGCCTTAGGCGCAGTAGTCGATGGCTGTCCTCCGGGTTTGACCTTGTCCGAAGAAGATATTCAACCTTGGCTTGATCGACGAAAACCGGGATCTTCCCGTTTTACCACACAAAGACGTGAACCAGATAAGGTTCAGATATTATCAGGTGTTTTTGAAGGTAAAACGACAGGCACGCCGATCAGCTTAATGATTGAAAATACAGATCAGCGATCCCGTGATTATAGCGAGGTGGCGCGCCAATATCGTCCTGCGCATGGCGACTTTGCCTATGATGCCAAATATGGCTTACGAGACTATCGTGGTGGAGGGCGATCTTCTGCACGTGAGACAGCAGCACGCGTCGCAGCAGGGGCTGTTGCCCGCTTGGTTATTCCTGAAGTCAATATTCAAGGTTATCTGGTCGAATTAGGGGGCGATGCCATCGACCGGACACGGTTTGACAAGGCAGAAATTGGAAATAATCCGTTTTTTTGTCCTGATGCCGAGGCTGTAAAACGATGGGAAATTATTGTTGATAAGGCTCGAAAGGATGGAAACTCAGTGGGTGCAATCGTGGAATGTGTTGCTACCTCGGTGCCAGCCGGTTGGGGTGCCCCCCTTTATGCCAAGCTTGATGCTGAGCTGGCGGCGGCCTGTATGGGTATCAACGCCGTAAAAGCGGTCGAGATTGGGGATGGCTTTACTGCAGCGCGTAGTAATGGTCGTGACAATGCGGATGCAATTCGCCCCGATGAACAAGACGGAAAAGCCTTTTTTCTCTCTAATCATGCGGGCGGCATCACAGCAGGCATTGCGACAGGGCAACCCATCGTCCTGCGATGCGCTTTAAAGCCGACACCATCTATCTTATCTCCCCTTCAATCGATTGATCGCGAAGGCTATGCGGTAGAAGTAAGCACTAAAGGCCGACATGATCCTTGTGTGGGTATTCGGGCTGTACCGGTCGTAGAAGCAATGGTCGCTTTGGTCTTAGCCGATCAAAAGCTGCTTCATCGAGGGCAGACAGGACGCTAGATTCAGTTGATAGCGCGAATTTAAAATGCTTTCCTTATTAAAAAAGCCGGAGGTTTTTACTTCCGGCTTTTTTATTTTCAAATAAATTATAGGTCTTAGCGAGGATTAAAGACCCCGTTTCAGCGTTATGAAGAAACGACGGGGCGCACCAGCCTGTAAATTCTGGGCATCGCCACTTGCAGCGAAACCGGTCGTACCAATTGTTGAGACATAGCGTTGTCCCGTCATATTGGTAACATTGCCGATAATCGTCCAGTTTTTCATATAAGGTACTTCATCACCGAAGTGATAACCGATCGCCCCATTTAAAACATATTGTCCGGGAGTATGGACGGTATCCATGAAATCAACGGAACGGTGAACCATAAAGTTCGCCCCTACTCGCATCAAAAGATGGTGATCGTCATAAACGATATCAGCCTTGAACATATTGCGTGCAATGCCCGGTACCCAATTGCCTTTGGTCTGATAAAGCACACTACCGTTACTACTCATAATATTATTGGCATAAGTAGCATGCGTATAGGAATAGCTGGCCAAGAAAGATAATGGACGAAGGACACGATACATGGCGCTTACATCAACGCCATAATTCTTGACGCCGCCGACATTATAGAGATTGATCGGCGCATTACCGGTCGTCGAGGTCGCCAGCATATTATTCGTAATGTAGCTATAATAGCCCGAAATAGCTGTCTGGAAACGGCCTTCATGATAGCGCATACCAATTTCATAATTGGTCGACTTTTCGGGCCGCATTTTGCGATTGCTGGCCAAGCTGTCGAAATTAGCCTGCGAGGTTGCCGCTAACAGATTAGCATTAAGCGCCTGCATGTTTTCAGAATAATTAAAGAAGAAATCGATACGGGAATCAGGTTTCCACAAAATACCAAATTGCGGCAGGAACCAATCCGTTGAATTCATCTTACCCGTTGCGCGATTATAATCGCTGAGATTACCTAAAGCCTTATTCTCACTGGTTGTCTGGAAGCCTTTCCACCCACCGGACAAGGTAACTTTACCAAAGTCCATCCGGTCAGAAACATAATACATGGTTGTTTCTGTACCAATTTTATGCGCCCATTGAGAACTGAACGGGTCATTCTGATATTGTAAGATATTACGAGAAGGTCCGCTGGCATTCGCTGCGAGATCATAATAATCTGTCGCTTGATGGCTAGTGCTGGATTCATACCAACCACCGGCTTCTAAATGGTTTTTGAAAACTGAAAAATCGTGATCCCAAGCGACGTGACCGGTTATACCCCCTCGGTTTTGTGTTGAAGTAACCCCTTGAACCGATAAAGAAGAACCACCAGGCGTAGAAACATAAGGATCATACATCAGATCCTGGCCATATTCCCGATTATAATAGCCAGTTACATCAACGCTGATTTCTTTGGTAAGATGTCTTTTAAAATGCAGACCGCCGATATAATCACGCCGTAAAGTGGAAGCGCTATAATAGGTGTCATTAACCGATGAATAAGGGGCAGGATAGTTATTGCTACCACTCTGATAAGCGCTTGCCATTTGCTCTGCTATACCCCAATTATGGGTATAGTCGGTATAGGTACCTAGCCTTTTTTGCATGTCATAGCTGGTATCCATATAGTTCGTTTGATTCTGACTGGAATAATCAAAAAAGGCACCGATTTCGCCATCATACCCATCATGCAAATCCTGCACGATTTTAGCATTTACCTGATGCTCTTTTTCTTTACCCCATCCACGGGTCTTACCACTGGTAAGATAACCATAGCTAAAGGAACCCCGTAGGCCATTCCCTGTTAAGTCACCCGTTTCTACCCGGGTAAATCCACGCCATGTGTTATTGGAACCATAAGTACCAGAACCAACAATATCGAGCTTATCGCCTGGCCGATGGGATATAAATTGTACCGAGCCGCCGACATTATTATTAGCCGCTAAACCTAGACTACCCGATGTCGAATTAACGGTTACGGCATCAATATTTTCCGGCATAATCATCCGGTTGATGGACAAACCGTTGCTGCTATCCATCATATTACCGAGGGGTACACCATCAATGGTAAAACCAATCTGGTTCTGTGAGAAACCATGAATATAAAGGCTAGTCGCTTTTTCATCGAGTCCAAAAGAATCAGCAGACTGATAGTTCACACCGGGTAAGGTAGAAATAACACTCAAAGCAGACGTTCCAGGTGTCATTCGGCTGAAATTAGCACCCGTTATAGTGAATTGCTGACGGCTTTGACCAAAGCCTATATTAGCAATATCGTCACGTCCGACACGACGGCTAACCAAACCGCCTGCGCCATCGTCTTTCGCCCGAGGCTGAGTAATATCCGCCTTCCTGAGTAAAGGCTTATCTGGAACAGGTCTGGAAGGTTTAGCTGTTGGCGTTTGTCCTGGAGGGATTGCCCCTGTTGTCTGAGCTGGAGCAGGATTCGCCGCCGCCGAGGGTTGATTACCAAGCGCTTGAGACGAACCGTTAGGTCTTTTATATTGAACACCCTGTGCATAAGCTGCTTGTGTACAGGCGATAAGCGCAGTGCCTGCCAACAGCCGACAAAAATACCCTGTCATTCCATCCTCTCCTTTACCGCGATATGACCGGATTTTTTCCGGTTCTTGCAGGTATTCTTTAATTTTTTATTGTACCAAGAAAACATATCAGCGGCTTTTATAAAGCCATCTAGTTTTATTCCCCTGATAGGCAACAGAAACTTCCTGTCTATAGGCTATATTAGCCTGAATGCTAAAGCTTAACAGATAGCAAAATGTCCAGTGACAATTTGTTATAAAAACTGTGACTGCAATGCTTACACAGCCATTATAAAGCTTGATAGCCTCAAAATATCGTAAGGCTATCCCCTAATTGCAGTCTTAACAGCAAATTCTGAAGAAAATCTTGCATAACAGCCACACATCCTGCTGTCTGACGATCTGGAATTGAGCAGTGAAGAAAAATAGCACTACCGCACCCCTTATATATGGGGCTATCATTATAACCTAGAGTAATAATAATATCGTATAGACCATCCTCTCGCCATAAAGTCTCAGCAGAGGCGGGAAAGGGTAAAGTTACCGGCTGATTATAGCTGGGATGGTCACTATCATCGCACCAACCATCACTGGGTCTAACCCACCGCCACGGTATTTTGATCTTTTCCAGTTTGAAAGGGAGAGCTTTGGAATCAAAGGAATAGTAAGAAAGGCGATCCGGTCTTAAAAGAGCCGATCGAATGGGCCAACAGCCTAAAGGCGTTTTACCATCCCCTTCTCTTTTTTCCTGTGCGGAAACAATACCCTTTCGACCGATCGCACAAGTTGTCTGACAGCGGTACCCGTCCCCTTCTTCGATTAAGATACCTTGCTTACTATCGACATAAAGTCGGGTCATTTATACGCTACTCACCAAGGGATACACCCGAAATTTACAATTGATGGCCGCTACGGTCGCGCTTGGTTTCAAGATAGGCCTGATTATGAGCATTAGGTGTAATTTTTAAAGGAATACGTTCCAGAACATCAATACCCGCTTGTTTTAGGCCACTAACCTTATCGGGGTTATTAGTAAGAAGGCGAACCCTACCCACGTTTAATTCGCTTAACATTCGGGCGGCAAGACGAAAATCACGTGCATCATTGGCAAAGCCAAGCCGAAGATTGGCATCAACTGTATCGAAACCCTGATCTTGTAGCACATAAGCCCGCAATTTATTGATCAGGCCGATACCCCGTCCCTCCTGCCTTAAATATAATAATATACCATAACCCGATTCAGCTATTATTCTTAAGGCCTGATGAAGCTGGGGGCCACAATCACATTTTAATGAACCAAAGACATCGCCCGTTAAACATTCGCTATGAAGCCTGATAATCGGAGGTTGATCATTGGCATGACCAATAACAATAGCCACATGCTCAACCGCATCAGCGGCACTACGGAAAGCAACAATTTGGCTATTTTCGATTGCCGGTCCATGATCGCCCAAGGCAATAGGCAAACGCGCTCTTGCAGCGATATAAATGCCCTCTCCCGAAGAAAAATTATTAATATCTATCGCTGGAATATTGATAAGCGTTTGTGCGGATACGCCTTCCTGCATAAAAAAAGCAGGAAGAATTCCCGCTAACCTTGCAAGTTCTAACGCGGCCATCGCGGCTTTTTTTACAGGCGTAGGTCGTAATTTAAAAGGGCCTTTTAAAGGCTTCTCCATATCCATAGAAGGATCAGCTAGAGCAAGCGCTCCTGCACAATCTATCCAGGGCGTTCTTATTAAGGTTACGGCTTGATTGGGCGTGGCCGCTTCTTTTTCATTGGCTAATTTAAGCGTCTCAGCACGAGCAGCCGATAAAAGGATATTCGCTTTTTTATCAGGATCAAAAGAAGCCAACCGATAATCATCTGCCCTTTCGACCGCCAATAAACTAAGGGCCTCGTTCTCATCGCTAATGGTGACAGGCCATCCGCGACGTAGTGCATCAATAGCCTGAGCAACAGCAACGGCTTTGCGGTCATCAACCATTAAAAACGAAACTCCGTAAGCAAAGGAACATGGTCGGAAGGTTTTATCCAATTCCGGCAGGATTCACAAACGCGATGTGCAATAGCCTTATCTATCAAGGATGGACTAGCCCACATGTGGTCAAGACGACGACCACGATCAGAAACGGTCCAATCCTTGGCGCGATAGCTCCACCATGTGTAAAGGCGCTTGGGTGCGGCATGGAAATGACGGCCTAAATCTATCCAATCATGGCTGGCCTGAAATTGAGCAAGATGCGCAATCTCGACAGCAGTATGGCTAACAACATTCAAAAGCTGCCTATGACTCCAAACATCGGATTCCAAAGGCGCAATATTAAAATCTCCAACCAGAATAGTCGGTTGTTCAAGCGAAGAAGACCATTTGGTCATTCGGGTAATAAAATCCAGCTTCTGACCAAATTTAGGGTTAATATCGCGATCAGGAATATCGCCCCCTGCCGGAATATATACATTTTCCAAACGTACGCCATTTGCCAGCTCGATACCGATATGACGCGCTTCTTGATTATTTTGCCAGTCATATTTGATAGTTTCGGCCTCACAGAAGGGAACCCGACTTAGAATGGCAACGCCGTTATAACTAGGTTGTCCATGAATGGCCTGATAAATATATCCTAGTTCTTTAAAAAAAACGGCAGGAAAAACCGCATTCGTGGCCTTAGTCTCTTGTAAACACAAAATATCGGGCTGCTCTTCTTTTAAGAAACGTTCAATATGAGATAACCGCGCCCGTACTGAATTGATGTTCCACGAGACAATACGCAAAATTTTTAATTCCCTGTTCTTGATCAATTCCAGCTTTAAACTGAACAAAAATTATAGCGCAGTAAGACTGCCTTACTGAATTTAAACCTATCCTTTTATGCCTATGATTTAAGCATAAAAACCAGTCTGTCAGCAAGCTATTCTCGATTACAGATATTCTGAAAAAGATAAAAAAAGGCCCTCGCTTCGGGGGCATGAAGCGAGGGCTGACCTGCGTTTGGTCACGCGAGATGGCTTAATACTGACAGACAACAGGGGGGAAAATTCTGCCAGCATACTTGCCACAAAAATGTCACTACACCCTAAAAGCTGTCACTAAGATGAATAAAAGTTAAATTTAAATTTAAATTTTTTACATTTTAACCGTTATTAAATATCCAAAAATTTTATTTTGGAATTTTTATAAAAAAATTATAATTTTTATATTTTTTAAAATTAAAAAACATAATTATATAAAATATAATTACACGAAAATTGTTCAAATTTTTTATTGTGAGATAGAATGAATGTGAAACCGAACAAAATATTAGGGGATAGCCTCGCGAAAAAGCCGCTATAAAATGCCTTGTTATATGGTAGAATAAAGCAGGAAATATTCTGCCTGAATGTTTTGAAAATTCGTAATATTGACAGGCTGATCAGAACAGCAAATTTATTTAAATTATTATTGGTAATATAATAATATTAATAAGCAAATAATATAAATATATCATTAAGTTGAATAGCATTAATCACTTATTGATAATTAAAGACTATATAGTAAATATTACAGATAAATATCTTATAACATTGGATAAAAAGATGGGACAGAAAGCGCAAATACCGACAGATGTCAGAACCATATTATTACGTATGGTCGATATTTTAGTAGAAAATAAAGAATATGGTCGTGGACGCATTCTATATCATCTTGTAGGCGAGATCGAAACAGACCCTTTCCATGACAATATTAAACAGCTGTATGGTAACGTCAGCTCATTCTTTGATCATAGCCCAAACCGAGAATTTAGACGTTTAAAGCAAAGGCTTTATGAATTTTTATATAAAGGCAAATATAGAATGCTACCGGATACACGCCCTAATTCCATAGCACAAAAAGAACATAGCGTGCATTACAACAAAAAGAGCATACTAAGATCAATGACTTATTCTCGCTTCATTTCAGCTTTTACAAAAATGAAGAATAGTTTTAAAAAAACCTATTCATTTCTCTTTAAAAAATGAATTTAACGGGGACCAGCGTTACTACGCGGGTCATTCCAACGGAACATATTATTAGAAACAGGCTGATTAAATTTCTGGTCTGATAAAACAATCTGTGAACGATTATTTTGAGCATCAATAACGGTCCAACCCATTAGCATCAGATTAGCGGGGGCCTTTGTGTCTCGCTCAAAATCAATGGCAATAGTACCAAAATCGGGATGTTTTGGATCGCGTCCCGTAATAACAATATGTTTGCCATCATCAGACGTAAGCGTCGCATAATGGGCGACATCTTTGGAAGGATCGATCAAAATAGAGAGGGGAGAATCCCCAATCGGCCAACGGGAAACCTGTCTTACTGAATAATCAATCATCACCAAGGCTTTACCATCACCAACGATCAGTAAAGGGACATCCTTTTGATACTGAAAACGGATAAGGCCTGGTCTTTTTAAGGTGAGCGTTCCGCTAAGCGCTTGACCATTCCGATCGATCTGGACAAATTGCGCAGTCATCGTAGTTACATCGCGCAGATGGGCTTGAATCTGTGAAAAAGTTGTAGAAGAAGAAGTGTTACTGACGTTGGCTGAGGGGGGAGCAGCGGTCAAACTTCCTGCACTATGAAAAACACTTGTCGCCAGGATAAGAGAGGCTGCAAAAAAAGCCCTATTCGGATTTGAAAAGACAGAATATATCATTATTCTTAATTCCTTAACATCCGACTGACGGAGCTCACCTCAGAACCTAGAAAAAAGCAAATGAGGATAGATTATATATCTTCTTCATATGCAGAAGTGAGGTGAACCCATCGTTAATTCGAGAAAACCGAAAAACCTCCCTTATAGCTTATAATAAAGTGGCGAGATCATCGGCTTCGATCAAGACTTCTCTGCGACCGACATGATCCGCCGCCGAAACGATACCTTCTTTTTCCATACGCTCAATTAAACGGGCGGCATTATTATAGCCCACACGGAGTTGACGTTGTAGCCAACTGGTCGATGCTTTACGGCTTTCGACTACTAATTGTACGGCATCACGGTAGCGTTTGGTTTCAGGGTCATGATCTCCGTCAGGCTGCCCTTCCAGTTTATAGCCACCCTCTACCGGTTCCTCTGTGACAGAAGAGATATATTCAGGCGTTCCCTGTAATCGCCAGTGATCAGCAATAGCCTGTACTTCTCCATCACTCACGAAAGGTCCATGAACGCGTAAAACCTGTTTTCCTCCCGGCATATAGAGCATATCGCCCTTACCCAGAAGCTGCTCCGCGCCTTGTTCTCCAAGAATGGTGCGGGAATCGATCTTCGAAGTTACCTGAAAACTGATACGGGTCGGAAGGTTAGCTTTAATAACCCCTGTGATAACATCGACTGATGGGCGTTGCGTTGCCATAATAAGATGAATACCCGCAGCACGCGCTTTTTGGGCGAGGCGCTGAATGAGATATTCAACCTCCTTACCTGCCGTCATCATCAGATCGGCCAGTTCATCAACCACCACGACAATTTGCGGCAGCGGTTCATATTCGAGCGTTTCGTCTTCATAAACAGGCTGTCCGCTTATCTTATCATAGCCTGTTTGCACTTTGCGGCTAAGCGGCTCTCCGCGTGATTTAGCTTCCCTTACTTTTTGATTAAAACCCGCAAGACCGCGCACCCCAGCAGAAGCCATCATTCGATAGCGCTCTTCCATCTGTTCAACAGCCCATTTCAAGGCACGCACCGCCTTGGAAGGTTCAGTAACGACAGGGGATAAAAGATGGGGGATGCCATCATAAATAGAAAGTTCGAGCATTTTAGGATCGATCATAATCATCCGGCATTGCTCAGGCGTCAAACGATAAAGTAGTGATAAAATCATACAGTTAATACCGACAGATTTACCTGATCCCGTCGTACCTGCCACCAAAAGATGGGGCATGGGTGCAAGATCGGTGATGACCGGATCACCTGCAATATTTTTACCTAAAATAAGCGGTAAAGAGCCTTTTTGATTATCATAAACTTCCGAACCCACTAATTCTCTCAGCGAGACCATATCTCTTTTCGGGTTAGGTAATTCAATACCAATAACCGTCCGCCCCGGAATGACTGCAATACGCGCGGATTCAGCCGACATATAACGCGCAATATCATCGGCCAAGGCGATAACACGGCTCGCTTTGATGCCAGCATCAGGTTCCAGTTCATACATGGTCACGACTGGCCCTGGCCGGATTTCGACAATCTGCCCACGGACATGAAAATCCTGTAAGACAGTTTCTAATAAGCGCGCATTCCGTTCTAAAGCATCATGGTCGACATGGTGCGCGGCGTGGACAGGCATTTCTTGTAAAAAATCAATAGAGGGCAGTTCATAATGCGTATGTTCGTTCAGCGGTTTCCGCTTGGCCGGATCACCGGAATCTACTGCCGGAGAATAAGTTGTAATAATCGGACGGGATTCAATACCCATTTCTTTATTAATATGGGCTTCTATCGGCGTAATTTCTGAGAAATCATCATCTGATCCAGGTATATCTGCGACTTTAGCTATTAGGGGAGGGCTAATCTTTACGTCTGCCCTTTCAGAAGTAGAACTATTTTTATTTTTGCTTTCTTTTGCAACGTCGTTTTTTTTGAGAATATTTTTTTTTCTGGTGCCAACACGGGACAAGAAACGACGGATAAAAGCCCGCTCATAAGCATCAAAGCCCAATCCCCAAAGCCAAACAGCGATACCCCCAATTGCAAAAAGGGCCAGAATAGCACCATGGGTAAATCTCAGAGAAGAAACAGGCAGCAGGTTCAACAGACTATGCGTAAGGCCGCTGCTTAAAAGACCGATACTGCCACCCCAACCCGCAGGAAGGCCACTTTGACTGTCAATACCGACCAGACCGGCCGCACTGGCTATCAGCATAATGCCTAATACTATAAGCAGACCATGCCGCAAGGGATGCGGTTGATGTACATTACGCAGCAATCGAAAAGCGGTAATAATCATAGGGGGCAAGGTTAATAAAACCGGCAAGCCTATTAAGCTGAGTAAAATATCAGAAAGCCAAGCCCCCAAATTACCACCAATATTATGGGCAGGACCAGCCGCGGCTGTGTTAAAAGCTGGGTCTGTTGAATTATAGCTCATAAAAGCGGCAAAAAGAAAAATAGTCCCGCCAAGCAAAATAAAGGCAGAGATAAAGGATAAAGTTCGCCCTAAAAAATATCGGGCGCGGGCTTGCCATTCCGCTCCAGAAATTTCGGCGATTATGCCGCTTGCCATGCTTTAACCTCATCTCAAAAAAAGAACTGAACTTCTTAAGGGTAATGGCCGTATGCGACCGACTCAATGAGACTTTACGGCCCCTAAGAACAATGAAAATGTTGTTGTGTTTTAATAAGGCGCGCTACATTTTCAGCTGTCCTTGCTAAATTCTCTTCAGCATGTTTCATAGCTTCAGTCAAAGTAAGGACACCGGGGGTTGTTGCTAGAATAACATCTATACCAAGACTATAAAGTTCTTCAATCTTTTCCCCAACTGCGCCCGCTAATAGGATAACCGTAGTTTTGGGATTAGATTTTTTCGCTGCTTGAGCAACGCCCATAGGCGTTTTACCATATTGGGTTTGAAAATCGACATGCCCTTCTCCGGTAAAAACAAAATCGGCATCTTGGGTTTTTGGGATAAGACCTGTCATCTGAACAACGATTTTGACACCCGCCTCCAGTGTAGCAGAAGTAAAAGCGAGCAACCCTGCACTAAGACCACCAGCAGCCCCTGCCCCCGGATAATCAGCAATATCTTTACCCGTTTTTTCTTTAATGAGAGCCGCATAATGGCGTAAATTTTTATCGAGTTGCGCAATCATAGTAGAGGTTGCGCCCTTTTGTGGACCAAAGACAGCGCTGGCCCCTTTATCCCCGACCAAAGGATTGGTTACATCTGAGGCAATAACAATCTCGGTCTCCAAAAGACGAGGATCAATTTCGGTTATATCAAGGGTGGATAATTCGGCTAAGCCACCGCCCCCTTTTTCTATGGATTGACCTTGGTTATTGAGCAGTCGCACGCCTAAAGCCTGAGCCATGCCGGCACCACCGTCATTTGTTGCACTACCGCCCATGCCAATAATAATCTTTTTGGCTTTATGATCCAAGGCTGATTTAATAAGCTGACCTGTACCATAGGTCGTTGTTAAAAGCGGATTTTTTGTTTGATCATTAACAAATTGAAGGCCGCTTGCCGCCGCCATTTCGATAACAGCCGTTTTTCTATCCCCTAAAAGACCATAACGCGCTTTCGTTTCTTGCATAAAAGGATTGGCAACCGTCGTCTCAATAAATTGACCATGTGTAGCATCGACTAAAGCTTCAACAGTGCCTTCACCGCCGTCAGCCATTGGGAGTTGAATAAAATCAGCCTCTGGGAAAATCTTCTGAATACCCTTTTGCATCGCTGTCGCCGCTTGTTTAGCAGTTAAACTGCCTTTGAATGAATCTGGCGCCAATACAAATTTCATGGCGTTTCTCCTTTAAGATCGTCTGTTTAACGCCCGTTTTCCCAAGGCCTCTTTTATCCTCTTTCAAAGATTAGAAGAGATCTAACGCCTCCTTGATACTAATTTCTAAAAAGAAGCGACGGATTAAAAATAGATTAGAGCATCATCAATTGCTTTTTCTCTATGAATTGTTTTTTCTCTACTAGAATGGACGAATTTTTAAGCAAAAGAATTCATTCTTTATACAGCAAAGAACTAGCATCCTTCTTATATCGGAATTATTAAATTTAGATGCCGCAGAAGGATAATAAAATGCTCAAGAAATTGCTGCTCTTATGTACAGCAGGACTCATGGCTATTTTGCCGATTTTACCTACTTCTGCTTACAGTGCGCCTAACAGCTACAGTCGTCGGGGCGACATGCGACCGGGCTATTATCGTCACAATTATCAGCGGCCAAGATACGACCGCCGCCGTCGTCAGCCTGATAACAGGTATCGCCAGAACAATCGGCGAGATAATCAACGCAGGCCTTCCAACCAAAATCGCCCAAGATAAAAAGCGATAGCGCTATTACAGATAAATTATTCAGTATTTTATTGCCTTATCGGGTGTGAATTTATCTGTTTAAATAGGATGTATGGATAATCAATATTGTATTATTATAGCAATAATAAAGTCGATCTTCTTAAGATCGGCTTTATTTATAAAAATGAAAAAATATTTATCCATACATCTAATTGTTATGATGATCTTTTAAATTATTTTGATGATTTTCATTGGCTTTTAACTGTTTACGATAATCGTTACGCACCTTTCTTCCATAGATACATCCCGCAGCAGCCCCTATCACCCCATGTTTACCGACATAATGCCCACCAACAGCACCCATCGCGCCATATTTTAAACATCCACCGGGCTCAGCCTTAATAGCCATTGGATTTATAAAAGAGAAAATCCCGAAAGCACATAATATTAAATTTACTTTATGTTTCACTATATATCTCCCTAGGTATTATTTTAATATAAAAAATTTTTAATTTTGGAGATTTAAATATTGTCTATCCCTTTTTATTCCAAGAATAAAATCACTTATAATTATCGCTATAATATCATGGATATATTGAAGGTTAGGATTTAAAATACACAAGACTATATCCATAAATAGGGTAGAACGGCGATGACCTTAAAAGCAGATATAATAATATTAGGTGGTGGCTTCGCTGGCTTGACCCTCGCTATAGCGCTTGATCGCTATGATATTACCTCCATAGTAATTGATACAGCACCACCTGTTCACACTTTGAAAAAAGATTTCGATGGACGTACAACCGCTATTGCGAGTGCGTGTTGGAAATTATTGCAAGCGATTGGTTTAGGAAACAGCTTGGAAGGCAAAGGCTGCCCTATTCAGATTGTAAGGGTCAGTGATCAGTTAAAGATGCCCGATCTCCGTTTTGAGTCTTCAAAAGAAGACGGCCCTTCTGGTTACATGCTAGAAAATCGCTATTTAAAACAAGCCCTTAATGAAGCCGCGCAGGCAGCTCAAAACATTACTTTATTACGCCCTGCCCACGCGATTGAAACTGAACGGAATAATGAAGGTGTTTCTGTAACCTTAGCAGATGGTCAAAAGATTACAGCCTCTTTGCTCGTGGGTGCAGAAGGCAGAGCCTCGCCTACCCGTAAAGAGGCAGGAATCAATTTAGCGCATTGGGAATACAATCACGTTGCTGTCATTTGCACTTTATTCCATGAAAAACCTCATCAGCATATTGCCCATGAAATTTTTTATCCCAAGGGGCCAATTGCCCTTCTTCCGATGCAGGATGAAGAAGGACGGCATCGTTCTGCCTTGGTATGGACAGTACCGAGACGAGAGGCAGACGCCGTTAAAAAATTATCAGAACGCCCCTTTTTAGCAGAAGTGAGTCGTCTAACAGGCGATGTTCTGGGTACGCTCGACTTTGCATCCAAGCCTATGGCTTATCCCCTTTCATTTCAGTATACAGCCAAAATCACTGATATACGTCTGGCTTTGATTGCGGACGCAGCCCATGGTATTCATCCGATTGCGGGGCAAGGCCTTAATCTTGGGCTACGTGATGTGGCGGCTTTAACCGAAATCTTAGTTGAAGGTCGCCGTTTAGGGCTCGATCTGGGCGATTCAGCCTTATTATCCCGATATGAACGTTGGCGTAGTCTTGATAATCTGACAGTTGCAGCGGTAACTGACAGTTTAGTACATCTGTTTGCGATCCCAGGTCGGACAGCCTCTTTCTTCCGTCGCACGGGACTAAATGTCGTACGTTATCTACCATTTGTGAAAAAAATGTTTTTATCAGAAGCTAGAGGCGATAGGGGGAAATTACCGCGTCTTTTAACAGGTAAATCCCTTTAAAAATGAACAGCCCTGATTTTTTCATGAAAAACAGGGCTGTTGATAATAAATATATTAATTATTCTCTTAGTGAAGCGTAATTTTTCTATCTTCACCTTTTTGATGGCCAAAAAAATTCAAGGCATGCATCAATAATTCAGCCCGTTCCATTAAATCACCACTTTCTAACAGTGCCTGTTTAATGGCGACATCAAAGGGTGATAACTGGATAATATTGCTGATTAAGGCTTCATCGTCTAACTGATCAGCCGATTGCCAATCGACGCTAAGACCGCGGGCTTGGGCAAACCAATGGGCGGTTTCCTCTATCTGGCATCGCACCGCACGATCCAAAGATTTAGGTAATCTTTTGTCATTAAAACCTGTTATACTCGCTTCGACTTGTCGAAAGGCGGTATCAGATTTAATCTCACGTATCATATTAAAACGGCTGACCCCTTCTAATACAATATTGTAACAGCCGTCTTCTAACGCTTCGACATCAGTAATCTGACCCACGCTACCGATGGAATAAAGCGGCGTATCCTGTTTTACAATTTCTCCCACCGCTATGCGCGGTTGGATGATGCCTATACGCCGATCACGGGCCAAAGACTGTGATACCAAGGAGCGATAAGGCAAGGCAAAAACATGAAGCGGTAAAACCGAACGCGGAAATAATACAATGCCCGGCAACGGAAAAACAGGTATATTAAAAGTTTTGGCAGTCATTAGCGAAACAATATAGCTGACAGGCGACGACGCTGGGTAGAAACCCATGGATCTTCAATGCCAACCACCTCAAATAGTTGAAGAAGTTTGGTGCGTGCAGCACCTTCATTCCAGTTACGATCATGCTCGAGAATAGCGAATAGCTGATCCGCGGCACCGTCCCGATCATCTATGGCCATTAAATCACCGGCTAAAGTGAAACGCGCTTCATCATCGTCTGGATAGGCAGCCACTTTAGCACGAAGAGCCCCTAGCTGGTCAACATCCACCGACATTGCCTGTTGCGCTAATTTAAGCGCGGAAAGGGCCCGGTGAACTTCTGGTTTATCGGCCACAGTTTCCGGTAAATTGGAAAGTACACTTTCTGCCTTATGCACATCCCCCGTCATAATTAAGGCGCGGGCATAGGAACCGATCACAGCCGGATCATCGGGCTCCATATCATAAATTTGACCGAAAATAGAACAGGCTCTCTCGGCATCGCCAGAATCTAAGATATTATTTCCCATAGCTAATAGATCAGCGACATTAGCCTGAGAATTATCCCCTGCTTCAATGGGGAGCTGACTTAAAAGTTGATCAAGCGATTGCTTAATCTGACTTTCACTGCGTGCAGGCGTAAGATCAGCGACCAATTGCCCTTGGAATAAGGCATAGACAGTAGGCACTGATTGCACCCGTAATTGATCGGCAATAATCTTATTCTGATCGATATCGAATTTGATCAGTGTGACGCCTTTTGCGGTGTAGCCTTTGACAACCTTTTCAAGAAGAGGGCCAAAAGTTTTACAAGGATTACACCAAGACGCCGTGAAATAGAGAAGAACAAGTTTCGTCTGCGAAGGTTCGACAGCTTCACGACGAAAAGTATCAATCGCTTTCTGATCAGCGCTATTCAGTCCTAATGTTGACACAATCAGTGTCCTTTACCTTAATCAGATTTATTTTATAATTATGTGGGGAAAGAAGAGGAACTTGCCAACCCCTGAACAACGGGAATTATGGGCGGTGATGAAATCGTCATACATACAAAAAAATAATAACCTCATTTTTTTGTAACAGAAAATGGCCGATATATCCTTTTTCAAAAGGGTTTATGTTCATTTTCATGAAAAGAGAGAAGAAAACATCCTTTTTCTATCAAAAGACTGGCAGAATGCCCTTAATGTCGATAATACCAGCTGCGATTTTTTGCTGGGATAGTGCCTTTGTTTATCTAGTCTGATTTATATTTTGACAGGAATAATCAAACGTTTTTTGAAAAATCCTTTTTCAGAAATCTGCCTCTTTCCAGCTTATGACCGAATTATTTCCCCTGCGAGAGATACCCCCATGACAGATGCAGAGATATTAGCCGAATTCCGTTCAGCAGGTGCTTTATTGGAAGGGCATTTCATTCTTTCATCCGGTTTGAGATCCCCCCGTTATCTGCAATGTGCTCGTGTTTTAATGAATCCAATGCGTGCAGGCCGTCTTGCCTCTGCTTTGGCAGCCCGACTTCCTGAAGCCTTAAGACAAGAAATTTCAGCCGTTATTTCTCCTGCGATGGGCGGCATTATTATCGGACAGGAAGTAGCCCGCGCTCTTAACGTTGATGCCATGTTTATGGAACGCCCAACCGGCACATTTGAATTACGCCGTGGTTTTTCAGTAAATCCAGGTCAAAAAATTCTGATGGTTGAAGATGTCGTAACGACAGGCCTTTCTTCCAGAGAAACGATTTCAGCGATCGAAAAAGCAGGGGGTAAAGTGGTGGCGGCAGCCTCCTTAGTAGATCGTTCTAATGGCAAGGCTCAATTTGACGTTCCGTTCTTTCCCTTGCTGAAACTGGACGTACCGACCTATGCTGCTGATAAGCTTCCCCCGGAACTGGCAGCGATTCCCGCTGTTAAACCCGGCAGCCGGGCTAAGCCTGCTTAAATAACTCTGTTAAAGAGGCTATAATGACTGACAGAATAAGGCTTGGGGTCAATATTGACCATGTGGCGACTATTCGTAATGCGCGTGGTGGCGCCCATCCTGACCCTTTAAAAGCCGCAGAATTAGCAGCTTATGCGGGCGCTGATGGTATTACAGCCCATCTCCGCGAAGATCGACGTCATATCAGCGATAATGATCTGAAAAATCTGGAAGACAAGATCACGCTGCCTCTTAATCTTGAAATGGCGGCAACAGAAGAGATGGTCGCCATTGCAGTTCATCATCGTCCTCATGCTGTGTGCATTGTGCCAGAAAAGCGAGAAGAACAGACAACCGAAGGCGGATTGGATGCGGCAGGTCAGATCGCCTTTTTAAAACCAATTGTCGAAAAATTAACGGCTGTTGGTATTCGGGTCAGCTTGTTTATTGAACCGGATGACACCCAAGTTAGAGCCGCCAAAACTCTAGGGGTACCTGTTGTTGAACTTCATACCGGACGCTATGCCAATAGCGTCAATGAAGAGTTATCATCAGAGCTCAATCGGATTAAAGAAGCCGCCAAGCTTGCCAGAAGCTTTAATATAGAAGTCCATGCAGGTCATGGTCTGACCTATGAAAATGTTATGCCCATCGCCGCGATGCCAGAAATCGCAGAATTAAATATCGGTCATTTTCTTATTGGTGAGGCTATCTTTATCGGATTAGAAGCCAGTATTAAACGTATGCGTTATTTAATGGATGCCGCGCGTGCAGAAGATACCGCCGATTTTTTGGTGAAGCATATCCCTCTATGATTATAGGCATTGGCACAGATCTTTGTAACATTGATCGTATCGCCACCATTCTTGATAAAAAAGAAAGCGGGCGTTTTTTGAAACGCCTGTTTTCTTATGAAGAAATTGAGGCCTCTGCTGCACTTTCTGCTACTAAAGCAGGATTTTTTGCCAAACGTTTTGCTGCCAAAGAAGCTTTCGTAAAAGCTTTGGGCACAGGTTTCCGTCAGGCTATCTCTTTTCAGGATATAACTATATCCAATAATGCGCTTGGTGCCCCTACATTAAATATATCGGGAAAGGCGGCGCTTTTACTTGAAGAAAAAAAACCAGCACAGCATAAAACAACTATTCATCTTAGCCTCAGCGATGATCCGCCATGGGCATTAGCCTTTGTTATCATTGAAGCCCAGTCTGAATATATTTAAATTTACAATAGCGTCAGCATTATCTGGCCTAAAAAGGTAATAATCTGAATGGATCAAAATAGTCAGTCAGACATAAGTCATTTAAAATCCAAAGAAGAAAATGCTCCAAAACAAAATAGTTTTTGGCATGAAATAAAGGGCATTTTTTATATTCTAATTTTAGTTGGTCTTGTTCAGAGTTTTTTAGTTAAACCTTTTTATATTCCGTCTGAATCAATGATGCCGACTCTATTGAATGGAGATCGACTGGTCGTATCAAAATATCCTTACGGATGGTCTTATGCTTCACCCATTTTCCACTTTTTACCTTTCATGCATGGTCGTTTATTGAGTCACATGCCTAAACGGGGTGATGTGGTAATTGTCGTGCCCCGTGGACAAAAAAGCGATTATATTAAACGGGTCATCGGCCTACCAGGGGATACTATCTCTGTTGATAACGGCATTTTGATTATCAATGGTAAACCCGTTAAACGCGAAGCGATGACAGCGGCTATGATCCCTATTGATCCTAACATGCCTTGTGAAGGAAACGGCTATCTCGCCATGGAGCAGGTAACCGGTAAAGACGGACGGCTTTATTGCAAAATGCCGCGTATTCGGGAAACTTTACCCAATGGTGTAAGTTATGACACTTTGGATTTAGGGTATATTCCACAAGCAGATGATTACGGCCCTGTAACGGTACCCGCTGGTAATGTCTTCTTAATGGGGGATAATCGGGATCAGTCAGCCGATAGTCGTTTTTCCTTAGAAGAGCACGGCTTGGGTGGCCCCGTCCCTATTGAAAGTCTGGGCGGGCGCGCAGAGTTTATCACCTTCTCACTTGATGGTTCTTCGCAATATTTTAATCCACTTAGTTGGTTTAGGGCTTTTCGCTCAGGACGCAGCGGAATTGATCTTCATCCTACAGCTTCGAAGCCATAAGGTTCATGTAATATGCCGGAAACCCAAAAGCGCCCTCCGGAAAAATCCGGCCCAAGTGACTTATTCCATGACTTCACAATCCGTGAATTCAAACGCGCAGCGGTATGGATTTCTATGGCAGGAGGGGTGGCTTTAATCTGTCTGTTAATCCAGCCGATTCTACTTATTATTGCAGGTTTGGTTTTCGCCTCCTTGCTGGATGATGGCACTCGTTTATTAGGCTATTTTCTAAAAATAGGCCGTGGCTATCGGTTAGCCATTGTGTGCGTATGCGTCGCTATATTTTTGTCCTTCACAGTCTATCTTGCGGTCTATCAGCTGGGCGGACAGTTAGATGCCTTACAGGCAACCTTATCAACCCAGTTTATTCGTATCCGTGATTGGTTGGTCAGCAATGGCCTGATGTCTCCCAATGTTTCCAGTACAGATATTGCTCAACGCCTTTTTGGGTCGTTTGGGGAAGTGAGTGCTTTTGTTGGTAACGCCTTAGGCGCTGTCTCTGGCGGGGCTATGATTTTGGTTATCGGTATTTTTGTCGCGATTGAACCCCAGCTTTATGAACGCGGCTTTGCATGGATGTTGCCGATTGCAAAAAGGTCTGATTTTTACCGTATATTTAATATTGCGAATGATAACTTACGCCGTTTAATGGCCGGACGTTTACTAGGCATGGCAATCGAAGGTGTGGGTACATGGCTATTATCATTATTAGCCGGTGTCCCAATGGCCACTCTGTTAGGGTTGTTGACCGGATTACTCGCCTTTCTTCCTAATATTGGGGCACTTATTTCCGGGGTCCTTATTTGTTTAGTCGGTTTTAGCCAAGGTGTTCAAACCGGCTTATGGGCTATGTGTGTCTATGCTGTGGTTCAAATGATTGATGGGTATTTAATAGTCCCCATTGTCGCCAGACGCTCGGTTAATCTCCCCCCCGCTTTGGAATTGGGGGCTCAGATATTACTAGGCTCTCTCTTTGGTATCATGGGACTGGCTTTAGCGGATCCCCTAGTTGCTATCGCTAAAGTTTCTTTAGAAGAATATTCTAAGATTATATCAGAGCGAGAAGAAATTCAGCAGAAAAATCATGCAAAACAATTCACATTCAAGCCAGAAAAAAAACCGTCTAAGTAAGGTCTGTCTAACCGTTTTTTTAGAAAATTAAGGCTGTGCTGAAGGTATCGCCATTTGTTCGGCAGGAACCGGTACAACAGAAATAAGCTTGATATCAAAAACCAAAACAGCATTGGGGGGAATAACGTTCCCTGCACCTTCTGCGCCATAGCCTAAATGGGGGGGAATCCAAAAACGATATTCACTACCCTGTTTCATAAGTTGTAAGGCTTCTGAAAATCCGGGGATAACTTTGGAAACAGGCATAACCATCGGTGTACCGCCATTACGCGCTGTTGAATCAAAAACCGTGCCATCTGTCAGGCTACCCTGATAATCGATAGAAACCATATCACTGGCATTAGGTTGGGGACCATTACCAAGCTTTATGACTTTATATTGTAAGCCTGAAGCTGTTTTTTGAACCCCTTTAACCTGTTCATTTTTGGCTAAAAATTTTTCTGGCGACAGCGCTAACTGTAAAGGGGCAGAAGTACCCGCAATTGCAAGGGTAGCCCCTGCTACTGAAAGAAGAGCAACTGTACACAAGGGCGTCCGCAATGCGCGGAAAAAAACAGCAGCAGATGGAGATTCATCAGAGGCCATATTTACGCCCTTTCTTCAATTATCTTTAAAGGGCTATCATTAACCATTTTAAAGATAACCTAATTTCGGAAATCTTCTGCTCTATTCTTAAACGCTTTGGCGTTGTCCCAGGAATCAACCATTTTTTGGTGCTCTTAGGATTTACAGAAGAACAAAGAGAGATGAAGCTACAATGCCTTAAAATTATTCATACAGAAAAATACTGTCGGATAGGTAAAGGGCAAAATATCTTTTCAAAGAAGTAAGCGTCATCGAATACCCTGTCTTCATTTAAAAAATGATAAGGTCATTTTTCTTTAAATGAAAACAAATCGCCTCCCACATTATTAAGGGAGGCGATACATAGTCTAGCAATAAAGCCTATCGCTTTATTAAAAAACTTAACGGATACCGTCACGTTCTGCACGCTTCCGTTCCAGCTTCCGGGAACGACGTACAGCAGCAGCCCGTTCACGAGCCCGCTTTTCAGACGGCTTTTCATAATGACGACGCAGCTTCATCTCGCGATAGACGCCTTCACGCTGTAACTTTTTCTTAAGAGCGCGAAGAGCTTGATCGACATTATTGTCGCGAACGATGATCTGCATAAGAATTCATATCTCCTGCTAGACAGAAAAAAAATGAGAGGAATATATCCTTCAAAAAAGGTCTGTCGCATAAATTCGTTGATATACCAGACATTGGTATACTTATTTCAGATGGGGCGCTTATCAAAATACAAACGATTCCACAAGCAATTCTGAGCCATCTTTTAGCAAATTTGTGCGGTTCATAGCACTATTTTATCAAAAGACCAATAAAAACAATGCCGGTCCCTTGAGTATATGTCTCTACTCTGGAATCCGGCATCATCTATTTTACATTATAAAGTAGAAGCGTTTTTCAAATCTTAGCTAAGCCTAAGGTCAGAAAGAACGATAGGTTTCATTACCCACAAAACCCATTTTTTCGACCTGGGCCTTTTTACATTCGGCCAGAACTTTATCCACCACATCATAACGGACTTGTGGATCAGGCTGAAGTTGAAGTTCTGGGATTGGATTCATAGCCTGACTTTCGTCGAGATAGCGACGAAGATCAGGCAACTCCGTTGCCTGTCCATTCCAAAAAATGGTACCCGAAGCATTAATCATAATTTTGTTTTTAACAGGATCAATAGGATCCTGATTATGTGAATTATTCTGCGGCAGATTTATTTTTACAGCATGGGTCTCAATAGGAATAGTGATAATAAACATGATCAACAACACCAGCATGACATCAATCAACGGTGTTGTATTGATATCCATCATCGGTTCGTCATTATCACCACCAGCAGATATTGCCATAGCCAAAACTCCTTAAAACAGATTAGTCGCCTTTATGGAGAAGAAACGAGGATACGCTCTGTTCCTATTGATTTTCGTCTGCCGATGCGGGACCGGGCTGTGGTTCTGAAATAAAACCGACTTTAGCAAAACCCGCTTCTTGCATCGTATAGATGACCCCTCCGATACAACGATAAGGTGTATCGACATCACCGCGAATATGGACTTCAGGTAATACAAGACCCGGTGTATTCGGCCCACCCTGACGATCAATTTCAGCTTTCAGTTTTGCGACTGCCCGATTGCTCAGTTCCTGTGCATTAACACGTGTTAGATTCCAATAAACTTCACAGGTATTATCAGAATTGCCCCGTACAGAAAGCGCCACATCTTCAGGTTGCGTCCGTGTAGGTTCATACCGCGTATCAGGTAACTTTACCGGCACTGTTTCAACCACCACCGGGACAGTAATCAGAAAAATGATGAGCAACACCAGCATAACATCCACAAGGGGTGTTGTGTTGATATTTGACATTGGGGCATCATCGTCCCCTCCTAAGCTCATTCCCATTGGTGATAGTTCCTATAGCCTCAATTGTCGGTTCATCCTCGAATAACAGTCTTGATAAGATGTTATTTTAAAGGGCATTTGACCGGAAAGAGGAACTTTCCGGCCAGAATGACTGGAATTAATGCTTGGTTGGCGCTGGTTTTTGAGAAGATATAGCTTTAAAAGTAGGCCGAACAGCCCCACCAGAAACCAGATAGGCATGAACATCGATAGCAAAAGAACCAATGCGTTCTGCAATAGTTCTGTTACGACGGTTTAACCAGTTATAACCCAACACGGCAGGCACAGCCACAGCAAGACCGATAGAAGTCATGATCAAAGCTTCACCAACAGGACCTGCAACTTTACCGATAGAAGCTTGTCCAGAGGCACCAATCTGTACCAAAGCACCGTAAATACCGTTAACAGTACCGAACAAACCGACAAAGGGTGAGGTCGCACCCACGGTTGCCAAGATAGCCAGTCCAGAACCGAGCCGTGAGTTAATGGAACCCACACTGCGTTCCAGTGAATCATTTAACCATTCATGCTGATCAATCGCATTAGGAATTTTTCCATATTGATCTTCCGCTTCAAGGCCATCTTCTACAATCTGACGATAGGCCGTATTTTCTTCAAGTTTTTTAGCGGCATCTTTCAAGGAAATTGCATTCCAAAACTGGGCACCAATCTGACGGCCTTGGGAAAGAACGCGCTGTTGCTCCCATAATTTGGTAAATATGACATACCATGAAGCGGCAGACATCAAGACCAGAATAATAAGAACCGTCCATGTAGGTGCGCCGCCCTGTTGAAGTGCGCCAGTAAGACCATAAGCACTGGCATCGACGGCAGGAGCTGCTGGGGTGGCCATGACTAATTATTTCCTCTTAGCAAAAGATAGATGACATCACGTTATTTTGTTTAAGACATTCAGATGATTTTAGAGCCTAGGCTATGCTTCATCTTTTTATGTCTTGTGTGCGCAAACAGTCTTGAAAATTTTTAAAACAACAATGACCGTTAATTCGGTTTATATCTTAGAAAATTTTCATAACTGAACGATCTAGATATTCCGATCAATCATCTGGAATACGCCAGATAATACGCTGTACGCCTGTACTAGCGACAGCATCACCGGAAGCGGTTTTTGCCGGATAATAACGCGCACGCATCGTGAAATACTTACACGTCGCCTCATCAAGTTCGGGTGTTCCGCTTGATGAAGTCACATGGCATTGAGAAACATGTCCATCAGTGCCGATAGTAAAACTGATAGCTGTAACACCGGAACGACCGTCCCGCATTGCCCGTGATGGATAATCATCCTGGGTTACCCATTGCGTTTGATCACCATGTGGACGTGCTCGAGTGGCGACACCGCCACCAGAACCCTCCCCCGTAGGTGTGCCAACAGAAGGCGGCCCGACTGGCCCTTTGGAAACAGGCCCTGCAAGTGCCGTTATCGGTGGCAAAGGTTGGCTAACAACAGTTTGAATAGGCGGCGCTTCCACTTGAGGCACATTAACCTTTACAGGTGGAGCAACAATTTGGGGCGGTGTAGTAGCTTTAGGATGCGGCGTTGGTTTTTGGATGACCTTCGGCTGCTCCTGTTTAGGTGGTGGTGGCGGCGGTGGCGGTGGCGGTGGCGGCGGTGTTTTAATATCAAACACCTTCATATCTGTGGTCGCATGTTTATATACTTTGACAGCTAAACCAGAGACCATGCCATAAATAAGAATTATATGAACCACCACCACTAAGCCGATGGAGACGATTTTACGTCGGCTCATTGGTTGTTGATCAGCGTAAGCCATTCAGGAAATTTACTCCCTCCAGTCCTCAAGCTGTGGCACCCGCCAGACAGTCGAAATTATCGAAGCCCCCTTAACGAGCCCACACGCAAGTCCCGTGATTGTCGATAACCATTCATGTTCCCTATCATAAATGGTATCTTAGACGACCATGGCCGCGAACGGCTCTACAAATCAATCTTATCCCGACAATGTGAGACATGCAATTGCTTTATCTGTGCATTATTGAGCATGTGTATTACCCAAATAAGAAAGCTTATTTTTATAAGCTGTTAAAATATTTTCAATAAAGTAATTTTAATAAGAATAATATTTTTTCTAACAATGTAAAATACATTATACTGAATACTATAAGGAGTATAGTGATGAAATGGATAAAAACGGCTTTTATATTAATAGCATTAAATATTTTTTCTACTGTAAATGTTCAGGCACAGCCCTTAAATAACACAGAAAATGTTCAAAAAAATGACTTTACTTATGCCGATTTTGTTGACCTTATTTTAGCTTCTCCTATTGTTGCTTCGGTTGATATTGTTCGCGCAACAAAATTATCTCAGAAATTAACACCAGATCTACCTGAAGGGGAAAGTCGTTTTTTTGTAGAAGCCAAAGTCGTGACGTTGATTCGGGGCGCTGAGGGCTTAGCCAATGATATTACGTATCTAGTCGACACTAAGGATGATGAAAGAGGACATCCCCAGCGTATTAAAGAAAAAACACAATATCTTATTTTTGGACAGCCGGTTGCGGGTCATCCTGAACAAGTGGTTCTGACACGCCCCTATGCCAATCTGATTTGGACAGAAAACGATGAGGCCACGGCCGCTTCTATTACCCGAGATATTCTGTCAAATACCCCTGCCCCACAGATCACGGCTATCACTGGGGCTTTTTATGTCCCGGGTTCGTTACCGGGTGAAAGCGAAAGCCAAATTTTTTTACAAACGGCTAGCCGTCAGCCTATTTCATTAAATATTTTACGTCGCCCGCAAGAAAAACCTCAATGGGCTGTAGCCTTAGGGGAAATGACCGATGAAGAGGCTACCCCTCCTGCGCCACACAGCTTTTTATGGTATCGCCTTGCCTGTGGTTTACCAAAAGCTATGCCGCAAGCTGTTTTATCTACCCTATCAGGCCATGATATGCTGGCGGTTGCGGAAGATTATAAAGTAGTTTTAGGCGGTCTTGGCCCTTGTCTCAGGAATCACCATCTCTAATGTAAAAATTATTATTATGATAATTTATAAATAAATTTACCCCGTTATTCTGAATAACAAATCTATTCATCTATTTTATTCGAATAACGGGAAAAATATTTCTATTAAAAAATAAAAAATATGAATATATTATTTAATAATTACAATTATAATTTACTCTATTTAATTGCAATAATGATCACAAAAAATTTTATAGTGATCTTAAAAAACAATTTTTTAATAGGATCAAATTTTTATGCAGTTTCTTGACACCTGATAAGATCGAAACCGCCTAGATACTTTATTGAATTTTTATTGCTCGGTAAAAATAATATTGTTTCCTAAAAAAAATCTAATATTTAGTGACAACGCTGCCAATACTTGGTCAAATTTGAACCAAAAATAATTTGGGAATCCAAGCTTAGTAAGCGTAATAGAACTATTTTAGTTTATAAATATAAAAAATGTAAAAAAATTATTTTTTTATTTAAAAAATTAAATTTTTTTTAAAATTAAATTATATTTCCAGATAAACCGCATCCTCTGGAGTTATCAAATTTTTTAAATAAACTATTTAAACTATACCCTAAAATTTAAAGTAATTTTAAATATTGAAAATGATAAAATTTATTACAAAGCTTATCGCTCAAAATATTTTTAATATCTTTCTTAATTAAGAAGCAGAATTTGGCTATAATCACCTTTGTTGCATCGAATCGCTGAAGGGTTACTGTTCATCGATTAGGAAGCTTCATTTTTGAAAGGGGCTCGTAATCCATAGAGTAATCACTTCAACATATAAAGTGACGATACAATCCCAAACCCCCAGTTAATGGGGTGATTTTGTGAGTGGTGAGAATAATGAAAAACGATAAAAAAATTTATGGATGCATTGAAGGCGGCGGAACGAAATTTATGCTGGCCCTCATCGACTCTGATCGACAGGTTTTAGCTGTAGAACGTGTTCCGACTACCACTCCAGAAGAAACGCTTGGCAAAAGTGTCGATTTCTTCAAAAAGGCTTTACCCGCTCATGCGGATTCTTATGCGGCTATCGGTATTGCGACTTTTGGTCCGCTGTGCTTAGATCACAAAGATCCTAAATGGGGCTATATTACGAACACGCCGAAGCCTTACTGGCCCAACACGGATGTTGTAACGCCCTTTAAAGAAGCCTTTGGATGCCCTGTTGAAATTGATACAGACGTCAATGGCGCGGCTATTGCTGAAAATTATTGGGGTGCATCAAAAGGCACCAATGATTCAGTCTATGTAACCGTTGGCACTGGCTTTGGTGGTGGTATCTTGATTGATGGCCAGCCTGTCCACGGGCTTGCTCATCCTGAAATGGGTCATGGTATTCCTATCCGCCATCCCGATGATCAAGAATTTAAAGGCTGCTGCCCTTTCCATGGCGGATGCTATGAAGGTTTAGCCAGCGGTACGGCTATTCGTAAGCGTTGGGGTAAGGCGCTTAACGAAATGTCAACTTCTGAATTTGAAAAAGCCAGAGACATCATTGCTTTTTATCTGGCTCAATTCAATGTTACCTTACAGGCTTTCATCTCACCAGAACGCATCGTCTTCGGTGGGGGTGTTATGCATGTTGAAGGTATGTTGGCTTCTGTACGCCGTCAGACGGCTGAAATTGCCAATGGTTATTTTGGAGGTGCCGACTTCAATAAAATAATCGTCTTACCTGGCTTAGGCGATCAGGCCGGCATGATGGGCGCTTTCGCGCTGGCGCTTGCCGCTCAGAACAACGTGGATAAACCTTCTAAGTCACAATTATCGGATGTGGCACAAGGTTTTGAATCGGTTGGGGGCTTATCCTCAAAGCCGACAATTGTTGTCAGACAGCCAGCTGAATAATGCTTAAATAATTAACTCTATTTCCAAACTTCAAAAGCCGCTTCTTTTTAAAAGAAGCGGCTTTTCTAGTAAGTGTTCAGAATAAAATTATATTATTTCAATTAATCATATAATTAATCATATTCTGCGGCTGCCGCAGCGGCTGCCGCAGCAGAAGCTGCACGTCGTGCAGATGTCTGATTGCGAGCAGGCGTCTCTGCAGTTAGACGCAAAGCTTCAGCAGAAGCTGAGATAGAGCCTACTTCATCCGGCACATCATCATCATCAAGATGCACTTGCTGAAGACTGTTGAGTAAAGATTCTTGCAATTCAACCGGTGTTACCGTGACTTCTGCAATTTCACGCAGTGCTACTACCGGATTTTTATCCCGATCCCGATCCAGCGTTAATTCAGCACCACCGGAAATTTGGCGAGCACGTTGGGCTGCTAATAAGATCAAATCGAAACGATTATGAACTTTGTCGATACAATCTTCGACAGTTACGCGCGCCATACAACGCTCCATTTTAAGAATATAGAAGGATAGTTATAAATAGCAGATTTTATTTTCAAAATCAAGAATGAGATGAGGGTATAAAAAATATCCGATAATTTTAAAAAATTGATCTCCTAAAAAAGGATGGTTGCCAAGATACACTCTCAACAACCGCCCGAATAAAGGTTTTCTTATTTGAAATTAAAAGTACAAATTTTATTGCCATCTGGATCATACAGATAGGCACCATAAGAATCATTAGCCCCTGCCCGTGGGCCGGGTGCACCAGCATCCTTACCGCCATGTTCAAGACCGGCCTTGTAAAAAGCATCTACAGCTTCGTCAGTGTCGGCGGCCAAACCAATGGTAATCCCATTACCGACTGTAGCCGGTTCACCATTAATAGGTTTTACAATAATAATCCGACCTTCTTGCCCCTCTCTACCGTAAACGGAACGTTTACCTTCAACATCACGCATCCGTTTGATACCTAGAGCTTCAAAAGCAGCATCATAAAAACGCCGTGCTTTTTTCATATCATTCGTACCGATAGTAATATGTGTTATAATACTACTCATGGAGACATTCCTTTAAAGAAGAAAATTATTTTTATAATGTTTTCTAAATTATCATTACCAATAATTAGTAAATAATAACTGATCGAATTGATTTACCTTCATGCAAAAGATCAAAGCCTTTATTGATCTCTTCCAAGGATAATACATGGGTAATCATAGGATCAATTTCAATTTTACCTTTCATATACCAATCAACAATTTTTGGTACACCTGTCCGTCCTTTGACACCCCCGAAAGCCGAACCTTTCCAGACGCGCCCTGTTACCAGCTGGAAAGGCCGCGTTGAAATCTCTTTACCCGCCTCAGCAACGCCTATCACGACAGAGACCCCCCAGCCCCGATGACAGGCTTCTAAAGCCTGACGCATCACTTCCGTATTACCTGTGCAGTCAAAGGTATAATCAGCGCCCCCTTCTGTTAACCGGATAAGATGAGAGACAATATCATCCTCAATCTTATTAGGGTTAACGAAGTCAGTCATACCAAAGCGGCGGCCCCACTCTGCTTTATCATCATTGGTATCAACCCCGATGATTTTATCTGCGCCAACCATGCGTGCCGCTTGAATAACATTAAGACCAATACCCCCCAGGCCAAAAACGACGACATTTGCCCCCGCTTCGACTTTAGCCGTATTAATAACGGCGCCCACACCTGTAGTAACCCCACAGCCACAGTAACAGGCTGTCTTGAACGGGGCATCTTTCCGAATTTTGGCTACAGCGATTTCTGGAAGAACTGTAAAATTAGAAAAAGTCGAGCATCCCATATAATGAAAAATGGGCTGCCCCTTATAGGAAAATCGAGTTGTCCCATCAGGCATCAATCCCCGCCCCTGAGTCTCCCGAATGGCAGTACAAAGATTAGTCTTCCCGGAAAGACAACTTTTACATTGTCGACATTCGGGTGTGTAAAGGGGAATAACATGGTCACCCACTTTGACCGAGGTGACGCCTTTTCCGACTTCTCTTACAATACCGGCGCCTTCATGCCCTAATACAGCGGGAAAAACGCCTTCACTATCAAATCCCCCTAGAGTGTAGGCATCTGTATGGCAAATACCTGTCGCCATAATTTCAACCAAGACTTCGCCCTGTTTGGGGCCTTCAAGATCTAATTCAACAATTTCGAGGGGTTGTTTTTCAGCAAAAGCAACAGCGGCACGCGTTTTCATTAAAGGCTCCCTGAAAGAAACACTTAATGCTTTATCAGAAGAAGCTCTTTTGAAAAAATATTATATTTCTTATGAAGCGTGGCACAAAATAACGATAATTTTTTACAAAGAGATTATCGAAATCTGACGGCCATAATCCTCTTCACCGCGTAAACAGGCGCGGCGATAACTAAAAAATTGTGAATCTTCCTGACAGGTGTCAAGCAGAGAACGACTTATCGCACCAATAGCTGCTTTTTCTAAACGTCTTTCAACATAGGCGGGTAAATTAAATTGCCAATGTGCTTCACGGCCTTCTAAAAAAAATTCTTTGTTATCAAAATCTTCTTCCAAGAATTTATTGTAAAAATTATCATCAACCTCATAAGAATTTTGCTGAATAGCTGGTCCAACAGCCGCTTCAATATTCTGTCTTAAAGCCCCTTTTTCGACCATGAGATCGATAGTAGCTTCTATAATCCCTCGAACAGCGCCTTTCCATCCTGCATGAGCCGCCCCAATAATCCCAGAAGAAGAATCTGAAAAAAGTACGGGGACGCAATCCGCCGTCAAGATACCTAATGCCAATCCATGGCGATCTGTAACCATAGCATCCGCCTCGACCCGATCCTCATCAGCGATTGGATGGTCAATAAAAATAGCTTTGGCAGAGTGAACCTGACGAAGTGTTACTAATTCTGACTGCGGCGCAATAGCCCTTAAAGCCCGTTTACGATTTTCATAAATGGCCGAACGGTCGTCTTTTGTGCCCAGACCAACATTTAAGCTGGTATAAAGACCTGATGATACCCCGCCCTCACGGCCAAAAAAACCATGCGCGACCGAAGTTAAAAGGGAAGAAAACCTCGGTTGAACGGTATCAGTCATAGTCAGAGCTTCCAAAAAGGTAAAAGGTTAAAAGCCTGCCCTGCCGCCAAAAGAGAAACACAAAAAAACAAACAGGGTAAACTCAAGTCCCGTATTAAAAAAAATTTTGTCAGTTTTGGAAATAACACCGACCTTATAACGTGACCTCTTAAACTACGCGGCAAGCGTGCCCATAAAATAAAAAAAGTCAAAAAAATCGGTGCCCAGATTATTCTGAACAATCCCATAGCATGGGCAGAAGGGCCTAAACGCCAACTAGCCGCCGCAAAAATCCAAGCAATAGCCCCTAAAATAATTAAAAATAATTTTTGCAGATGAAAGCGGTGAATAGCCTGAGCCTTGGCATGAGGGTCAAGGGTTTCATAAGGATCAATTTCTGACCCAGCCGCTGCCATCTGGCTAGAAAGCGTATCAATATTAGGATTAGGACATTCAGAACTAGTCATTTTATTACTCAATTTATCAGGCTTAAAAAAACAAGCTATCGAGAATGAACTGAATTTCAGAAAATAAAAATTCTGATAGTCCAATAAATTTAAACCTATAATTTAGGAACAGATGCGCATTCGATCTGTTCCCAATTTTTAACCATCTACGCGTTCAATATCAGCCCCTACGGCTGACAATTTCTCTTCCAATCGTTCATAACCCCGATCAAGGTGATAAACACGATGCACCTGTGTTTCCCCTTCAGCCGCCAAAGCGGCAATGATCAGACTCATAGAAGCCCGCAAATCTGTAGCCATGACCTCGGCACCAAATAGACGGGGCACGCCTTTTACGACAGCCATACGCCCTTGGACCTGAATATCGGCGCCCATCCGCACTAATTCTGGTACATGCATATAACGATTTTCAAAAATCGTTTCGGTCAAAACGCTAGTTCCCTTTGCCAGAACAAGCATAGCCATAAACTGAGCCTGCATATCTGTCGGAAATCCAGGGAAAGGTGCCGTTGAAAGGGTTAAGGATTCCAAAGGCTTATCGGCTGTAATTCTTACGCCCTCTTCTTCAGCTACTATACCTAAACCGCTTTGTTCCAATTCAACCAGCACTTCGGCCATATCAATAGCCCGTGCGCCTTGTAAAAAAACATCCCCCCCTGTAATCGCGGCGGCACAAGCATAGCTACCAGCCTCGATACGATCAGGCATGACAACATGCGTTGCCCCATGTAATCGATCACACCCATGGATAACTAGACGGCTACTACCAATACCTGTAATTTTAGCGCCCATCGCCAGCAAACACCGACACAGATCAACAATTTCTGGTTCACGCGCGGCATTATTAATAATGGTTTCGCCTGTCGCTAGAACAGCGGCCATGATAGCATTTTCAGTGGCCCCTACTGATACCACCGGGAAACTTATAATACCCCCTTTTAAACCACCATCGGGTGCCCGCGCACGCACGTAACCTGCCGCCAATTCAATATCAGCGCCTAAGGCCTCTAAAGCTCGTAAATGTAAATCAATAGGACGGTTACCGATAGCACAACCACCCGGCAACGAAACAGTTGCTTCCCCTTCTCGCGCTAATAATGGCCCCAACACAAGAATTGACGCCCGCATTTTACGGACGATGTCATAGGGGGCGACGGTTGAAGCAATAGAAGCGGCCGTTAAGGTAATCTCACGGCCGGGATGATCCCCCTTACAACGGGCGATCATGGTAGAAACGCCTAGCTCATTCAACAAATGGCAACAGCTATCAACATCAGCTAGTCGCGGGAGATTGATAAGCGTTAAGGGCTCACTGGTTAAAAGACTAGCAGGCATCAGCGCTAAAACAGCATTTTTAGCGCCCGAGACAGGAATACGGCCTTTCAAGCGTTGGCCACCGCGAATTTTAATACGATCCATAGCCTGTCTCTATCTTTAAACAATCCTGCCGCCAAGCGCCCTTAATCCTGAAAAATCAGGAAAAAACGATTCATGGTATATTAGTTAGTCTGTCGGGCTTGAAGTACCGGATAAAATCATCAGGCTTTTTCTAAAGTGCATTGTAATGGATGCTGATGCTGCCGCGCAAAGTCGATAACCTGATTAACTTTGGTTTCGGCCACTTCATAGCTGAAAATTCCGCATATCCCGACACCGCGTTGATGCACTTGTAACATCACCTTAGTAGCATCTTCGATTCCCATACGGAAAAAACGTTGAAGACAAAGAACCACAAATTCCATCGGGGTATAGTCGTCATTTAACATTAAGACTTTATAGGGTTGTGGTTTTTTTGTCTGGGGTGTGGTGCGGGTAATGACTGTGACGTCATTTTCATTATCCTGATCAAAATCCTTATCGCCGCTCATGATATCCCCTAAGGTAAATTGTTGAAGAAAGGCGGCTATGCCTGCCTCGGCAAATCGGCAATTGCCTATAGACTGCTGTTTAGGGTGATATGACACCACAAAAAGCCATAAACAAGATAATGCGAACACTTATATCGGTAAAAATGGTCCGCTTAAACTATCTTTTAAGGCTATCTTTATGATAAAATATCTTTCTACTATTTTTGTAAAAAAACATAATATCTTCTTATCACCGCTTGCAGAAAATCCTATAGTATTTTCGCCGGATAAAAGCGTATTATAAATAGAGTTTTTCCACTTTTTTTATTCGGCCAAGGAGTAAAAATGTCCGAGCCATTCTACCGCATCCGCCGTCTGCCCCCTTACGTTATCGCAGAAGTCAATGCGATGCGGGCCGCCGCGCGGGCGGCAGGAGAGGATATTATTGATCTTGGTATGGGGAATCCTGATCAACCCCCTCCCTCTTATGTAATTGATAAGCTAGCTGAAGTAGCGAGTAAGCCGGATGCGCATGGCTATTCCGCTTCTCGCGGTATTCCGGGCTTACGAAAGGCACAGGCGGCTTATTATCAGCGCCGTTTCGGGGTCGATCTTGACCCTGACAGTGAAGTGGTAGTGACGTTGGGGTCGAAAGAAGGTCTTGCTAACCTTGCCCAAGCAATCACAGCCCCGGGTGATGTGATTCTTGCCCCCAATCCTAGCTATCCGATTCATATGTTCGGTTTCATCATTGCCGGTGCCACGATTCGCTCTATTCCAACCACACCGGATGAAAACTTCTTTAGGGATTTAGAAAGAGCCGTTAATTTTACGGTGCCTAAACCAAGCGCTATGGTTATCGGCTATCCCTCTAATCCGACAGCAGAAGTCGCGGATCTGGCTTTTTACGAACGGGTTGTCGAATTTGCCCGTAAGCATAATATCTGGGTCTTATCCGATCTTGCCTATGCGGAAATTTATTTTGACGGCAATCCTCCCCCTTCTATTCTCCAGATTCCGGGGGCAAAAGATGTGGCTGTTGAGTTTACCTCTTTATCAAAAACCTATTCTATGGCGGGATGGCGTATTGGTTTTGCGGTTGGAAATAAAAAGCTGATTGCGGCACTAACCCGCGTCAAAAGCTATCTTGATTACGGAGCCTTTACGCCTATTCAGGCGGCGGCTGTTGCCGCTATCAATGGCCCTCAAGAAATCATTGCTAAAAATCGCGAACTTTATCGCCATCGTCGAGATGTCATGGTAGAAAGTTTTGCGCGTGCCGGCTGGCCCATTCCGGCACCAAAAGCGTCTATGTTTGCTTGGGCACCGTTACCAGCCGAATTGGCCCATTTGGGCAGTCTTGAATTTTCAAAACGCCTTCTTACCCATGCAAAAGTAGCGGTCGCCCCGGGCGTTGGATATGGCGAAAAAGGCGAAGGGTATGTGCGTTTGGCCTTTGTAGAAAATGAACATCGTATTCGTCAGGCCGCGCGCAATATTAAGCGTTATTTCTCAAGTTTAGGTATTCATACCAACGAAACCATTGCGGCTGAATAAAAATTAGTGCCAACAATATTGGATGATGCGGGCCAGCTGATGGTTGTTCTGCATCATCCATTTATTAGAATGATGGCCTTCAAAAGTTACCTGAGTCGTTTCACTGGCTAATGTCTTCATCAAAGAATCATGCCGTTTAAAAACGAGAATAGGCTGACCTTTTTCATCCGGTAAAAGCGTGTAATCCTGCGCTGAGTGATGCGTCGCAATTTTGATCTGTGGCTCTGAATATCCACTAAATCCAAGAACAAGACGTTGTGCCGGCTTGTCGCACTTCACTGTTATTTTTGAAGAATTATAGCCATTAACAAAATCAGCTTGAGATTCTTGAATGTTTTGCCAATGACCAAAAGGTGATTTATTTTGGGTCAAGGCAGAGGCCTGTGCCAAGAGGCCTACAGGAATCGCCAAAAATAAAGGTAAGATATAAAGCGTATGAAACTGTCTTTTTACAGACATATGTGAACCGAAATCGGTATTTTTCGACACTACAGCCTTTTCCCTTATCGTTATTCCTTCTTTATTCATGCAGGAGAAAGGAATTAGAGACAAGAAAAAGCTAGATTTTAACGAAAATTAAATAAATGAAGGGTTGTCATTCAGAAATCAATTTTATGAGTCGCCTCTCGATGGGGGCTAATACACTTTCTAATTCGTGTGATCGTTTTAATATTTGTCCGGCTTCACCATACAGAACCCACATACCTTGCTTAAGGCGAAGTGCCGGCTGCTTTTCAATACGGAATTCTGGTCGTTCAGCTGTGCGACGAAAAGCAGAAAAATGCGCTTTATGCGCTTCAAAGTTAAGGGCGTAATCACGCCAGTGACCAGCGGCTACCATACGTCCATAAACATCCATCAACTGTAAAATTTCAGGCCGTGTAAAACCGACCTGACGAGGCGTATGGGCAGAAGAAAAAGGCGTAATAACACTCATTAAGCTGAAGAACCTGCGCTATCATTGCCTTTAGAAAGCATATCGGGATCGGAATAGGGCTGCAAGCCTTTATCAGGCCCAATCGGCGGGATAGAAGTCTTAGTCTGATTGGCGATAAAATTTTCAATTTTTTTCTGTAACAAAGCTATTTCAGTATGCATCAATTGTATTTCATGCAAATTAGGATCTAGCTGGTCACCACAAGGGGTTCCATAAGGTATAAATTCAGCCTTTTTAGTATCAATCTTTTTGTCGGGAACCTCTTCTTCATTAGTAGCCCGTGCCGGGATGCCCACCATAACAGCATTTTCATTTACATCACGCGTAACAACAGCATTAGCACCAATGCGGGCATTAGCCCCGATTTCGATAGGCCCTAATATCTGGGCCCCTGATCCTACAATCACGCCATTACGTAAAGTGGGATGACGTTTGCCACCGACACCATTAGTCGGATCGGTCCCCCCTAGGGTAGAGCATTGATAAAGGGTAACGTTATCCCCGATACAAGCGGTTTCTCCGATAACGACAAACCCATGATCAACAAAAAAATTGCGGCCTATTTTGGCCCCGGGATGAATATCAATACAGGTCAAGAAACGCGAGATATGGTTTATCATACGAGCAAGGAAATATAACTCTCCCTGATAAAGCCAATGCGCCAGCCGATGTAAAGCAAGTGCCCATACGCCAGGATAGAGTAAAATCTCCCAGCGTGAACGAGGGGCAGGATCACGCATTTTGATAGATTCAAGGTATGAAATAAAAGAATTTAGCATGGATTACCCTCTCTTTTGAGAAAAAAGGCACTCCGCATAAGGCTTCTGTTGTGCAGTTTTCATATCCTGTAGCTTAGAGCCGGTACCTTATAAAGATGTACTCTATTTCAAAATCGGTTTCTTCTCTAAAAAAGAGAACAGAAAATACCATAAAGCATTACGGGGAATAGGAAAGGAACAAGCGCTGCACTTTCAGGAAAAAAATCTATCTTTTGCTATCAAAACAAAAAAATTTTATTTTAAAACCTGGTTAAAGACCTCAAGCTTTGCAAATAGTGCAAAAAAGCAGCTCTAATAAAAAAACAGCCTGACGCGTTCATCAGGCTGCTTTGAACTAAAAAGAAGGATTATGAAAGTCAGGTCTAACGACCCTTCTAAGATACCAAGCCTATAATTTAGGCCGTTGGATCTAATACCTTTTCACCTTTGTGCCAATTGCAAGGGCAAAGGTCATCGGTCTGTAAGGCATCAAGAACACGAAGCGCTTCAGCGGGATTCCGACCCACATTCAAAGAGTTAACCGTTACATGTTGGATCACATTATTAGGATCAACGATGAAAGTTGCACGATAGGCCACGCCGGCCTCTTCATTAACAATACCCAAGGCTGAAGCCAATTTTTTGGAATTATCGGCAATCCAGGGGAAATCAGCATTGGCCAGTCGTTCATCCGATTTCCGCCATGCATAATGTACAAAGGCTGTGTCGCAAGAACCACCGATCAAAACAGCATCACGTAAAGAGAGGTCTTCTTTAATGTCATTATAGCCCACAATTTCCGTAGGGCAGACAAAAGTGAAGTCCATCGGCCAGAAAAAGACAACCTTCCACTTGCCATTCGTCTCGCCAAGGTCAATAGTTTCACCGTTTGGCAAAGCTGAGATGCCTTGCTGAACAGGTAATTTCAACGCAGGAAATTTATCACCAACCGTAAGCATTTTTAGAACTCCTAAATTTCACAGAATGGGCTACAATAACTGTAATATTATAGGTACGTATCAATTCAATACCAGATCACTTACTCAGTTATCGCAGCAAAATGTCTGCTTTACTACTGAAACTATAAATAACAGTTGCCCTTCTGTGATCAAATTGATTATGAAGCTTGCATTGATCGAGAGGGACAATAATGACAACCTACCTCCCTACGCTCAAACAATTGCAGTATCTGGTTTCCCTCAAGGATCATGGCCATTTCGGAAGGGCAGCAGATGCCTGTTTCGTCACCCAGTCGACCTTGTCGGCAGGACTGCGTGAGCTTGAGTCTCTGATTGGGGTTACGCTGGTAGAAAGAACACGCCGCGTAGTCCGTTTTACGCCTTTAGGTTTACGTATTTCAGAAAAAGCGCAGCGCGTGCTTCGCGAAGCTGAAGAATTAAGCGATATGGCGCGTGCCGCAGGGAAACCTTTATGCGGCGAATTGCGGATGGGCGTTATTCCTACTATAGCCCCTTTCTTACTACCTCGTATTTTGCCTGATTTGCGCCAGGAATGGCCAGAGCTTAAACTCTTCTTACGAGAAGAGACGACAAATGCGGCCTGCGATTCTCTCCATCGGGGACATGTGGATTGCGTTTTATTAGCGCTTCCTTATCATTGCGGTGATATTGCTTCTGTTGATCTATTTGATGACAGACTCTATGTCGCCTTCCCTCCGGGTGAGAACACCAATCTGCCCGATGTCATTACACCGGATCAAATTGACGAAAAAAGGCTGTTATTGCTCGAAGATGGGCATTGTCTAAAAGACCATGCACTGGCGGCCTGCAACAGACCAGAATTACGGGCTGAAGCAACTATGATGGGTACTTCGCTTCATACACTCGTACAAATGGTTGATAATGGATTAGGCATTACCCTTTTACCTAAAATGGCTATCGATGCGGGATTATTAGAAAATACCCAAATTGATGCACGGCCTTTAGCCTCACAACATCCTTCACGGACAATTTCGCTGGTCTGGCGTAAGGGAAGCCCTTGCGAGAAGGAATTCCATTTACTCGCAGAGACTCTGACTAAAACATATCAGAAACGATTCAAATCTTTGGAAATCGCTAGCGGGGCTGCCTAAACGTCATTTTACGATAGGGTACCGAATAAATAATCAGGTGATGCACTTATCACCCTACATTTCACCAGAAGCCGGTCTTTTTTAAATAAAAAGGACCGGCTTTATAAATGAATTTATTATGACATCTAGTTCTTCTGATACAGGAAATTCTTCTAAAAAAGTAGAGGGTGATTTTTCTTCTTCTAAAAGCACAGATGAAATACCATCAAAATCGTCTGAAAAATCAGGATTACTACAGATAATTATTAATTTTATTCAGCTAGTTGGTGGAAAAGCTATCGGTGGCCTGATTAGTATTGTTTATCTTTTAATTGTAACGCGCTATCTTGGTGCAACGGGTTACGGTGTTTTAACGCTTCTTTATGGCTATAGTCTCCTTATTGGTAACTTAGTCGCTTTTTCAGGCTTTCACGGAGTTGTCCGTTACGGAGCCATTGCACTGGAAAATAAGCGCTATTCTTTTTTTGCCCGTCTTGTGCGCTGCATGGCTGTTATTGAAGGTAGCTGCGGCATTATAGCTGTTATCATTGCCGCAATTCTTGCACCGATTATTGGCCCACATCTGGGATGGCCACCCAATATTATGACAGAAGCGGAAATTTTTAGTCTCGCTGTTTTAGCTACCGTAAGACAGACCCCCCAAGGTATTTTACAGTTAGCCCATCGCTTCGATCTTATCGGATTACATCAGGTAACTATGCCGCTGTTTCGTCTTATCGGAACATTAATAGCTTGGTTAACAAGGGGCGGTTTAGATAGTTTTATCATGGTATGGATGATTTCAGCGGTTATTGAATGCCTTGCTATGTGGGCTCTAGCTGCCCATGAATGGCCCAAATTATCCCATAATCAGCCTTTCTTCGGAGCATGGCGCAGCGTTCCAAAAGAACAACCGGGTCTAATTCATTTTGCTATCATGACTAATTTTGATTTAACTTTGCGAGAATTAACGCCCAACCTTGTTCCTCTGACTATTGGTTGGTGCCTAGGCACATCCGCAACAGGACTTTTTAGCTTAGCTCAAAAAGCTAGTAATATCTTACAACAGCCCGCTCTTCTCTTATTGCAGGCCAGCTATTCTGTTTTGGCTAAGATAGCTGCGCGTAAAAATTATCGTATGTTGCAACATACGGTTTGGCGGGGATCAGGTCTTTCGGTTATCGTTTCTGTTATTTTCCTAACGCTTATTGCTTTATTTGGCCGACAGTTAATGGTTTCTGTTGGTGGAAAAACCTTTGATAGCGGGAGCCTTCTTGTCTTATTAGTTGCAACCGCGCGGGCAATCAGCCTCATTGCGACTCCGATTCTTTCGGGTTTGACAACAATCAGCCGTCCCCATCATCCGGTCTTGATTACGATTTTTATCAATATCGGTCTTTATCCCTTATTGCCTTGGATGCTTATTCATTTTGGTCTTTATGGTGCAGGTATCCATGCCTGTATTTTAGAAAGTTGCGGGTTATTTCTCTTTGCTATTTTATTTTATAAAACTTCGGAAAAACTAAAGATGACTTAAAAAATGAATAATTATGTATTTTTCACAATCTTTTAAGATAGCCTGTCATAAAATAGGCATTTTTCTGGCTTCTATACCTCGAACTGAGAATATCAGAATAATGAAAGCGGGATGGCCTTGCTAGCAAACAAACAGAATGAACAGCACAGATGCTTTCCGATGCGCGTCGCAGGGTTAAAAAGCTTACCGACATCATAAATCATTAAAACAAATACGTTTTACAGAATCCTTGTTATTCAGATGGTATTATAAAGCATGGCTGTTCCACCGATCAAAATTGCGTTTTTATTTAATCATGATCAAGCTCATCAGATCGCCCATGCTCTGCCGACAGCACTTGCTCTTATGCGCATAGCTCCAGAAATGGAGGTCATCATTGCAACGACTAATGATAAGCTGACTGCTGAAATAAGGCGTTTGGCGGCTAAACTTGGGATGCCGCATTTACCCGTTTTGGAATTACAGTTACGGAAACCTTTCACACGTTTTCTCGCACAGGCGCTTGAAAAATTTTTACCTGCGAAAAAACTAAGTATTTATCACGATAATCTCAATTTTTTTCGATCCTTGGATATTCTGGTCGTAGCCGAAAAAACCTCGCTTATTTTAAAGAGTCGCTATCATCTAAATCATCTAAAAATTATTCACACACGGCATGGCGCGGGCGATCGTGCGGTCGGTTTTGATAAGGCCAGTGCTTTATTTGACCATGTTTTAGTATCAGGACCAAAGATTCAAGATCGTCTTATCCAAGAAGCCGGGGTTAGCCCTGATAAAATTTCGGTAATCGGTTATCCCAAATTCAGTTTGCTCCCAGATAAACCACCGCTGTTGCCGATGCAGGCTAATGGCCGTCCGACGGTGCTTTATAATCCCCATCCTGCGCCCCATCTCTCTTCATGGTATCAACATGGGCGACAAATTTTAGAGTATTTTTTAAAAAGCGACCGCTATAATTTAATATTTGCACCCCATGTTATGCTGTTCCATCGCCCTTTTGTCCTGACAATCGATCAGCTCCGCTTTAGTATGCCGGGAAGAATTGCTAAAAAATACTGGAAGGCCCCCAATATCCATATCGATCTTGGAAGTCCGGCTTCAAACAATATGACCTATACTAGTGCTGCGGATATTTATCTCGGGGATGTATCAAGCCAGATTTATGAATTCCTCTATCGACCACGGCCTTGCATTTTTATTAATAGTCATCAGGTTGATTGGCAAGATGATCCGAATTATCTGCATTGGAAAACCGGAGATGTTATTTCTGATGTACAGGAAGAACTAGATAAGGCCTTAGAGCTAAGCTTTGAACGGCAGCAGTCTATTTATAAACCTGTGCAGCAAGCGTTATTCAACCAAAGTTTTAACCTGACTGACGAACCATCAGAAGATAGGGCAGCTAAAGCTATTTTGAAAATAGCGCATCAGATAGAAGAAGAAAGGTATCCTAGAAAATTAGGATAAAAGAAATCTCTATTCATCCGCTTTTCTGATAGAAAATAGATAAAGCTATATCTCTTCCTGCATAGGATGAGAATAAGGATGACTATAACGGGAAAGAATCTTCATGGGTTTGCGAAAAGATATATGGCATTCGGCAATCATCAAGGCACCAATAGCTGAAATTGTAGGCCGTGGTTCTCTAGCAGGTCTTGAATGTTTTTGGTTACCCGATGCTGGTAATTATCGTTTTCGTGCCGATCCTTTTGGTCTATGGCAAAATGATAAATTATATCTTTTCTGTGAATATTTTGACTATCGCTACAAGAAGGGAGCGATCGAGCTTTTCATCTACGATAAAAGTTATCGTTTATTAGATCGTCGTATTATTCTATCTGAACCATGGCATCTTTCTTACCCTTATCTAATAGAGGCGGAAGGTGAAATATGGATGCTGCCAGAAGCATGGCATAGTGGACAGCTTACCCTTTATCGGGCTGTAGAATTTCCTTATCGTTGGGAAGCCGCTTCTATTATTAACCCCGGTTGTATTCCGATTGATGCCACCCCGGTTTATTATGACGGATTATGGTGGCTATTCTATAGTCCGGCATGGCCTCTAAAATTTAGAAAAACGCGTTTGGAAGTAGCATGGGCAAAAACACTGTCGGGCCCGTGGCATCCGCATCCCCATAACCCTATTCACCGTGGACTTTCAGGTAGTCGTGCCGGAGGCACTCCCTTTATTATGGGAAGCAAGCTGGTGCTGCCGGTTCAAGATTGTACCCAAACTTATGGGAAGGCTATCCGACCGCTCTATTTTGACTGTTTATCCCGCGATAAAGTAGAAACGCGTCTAGGCGCACCTTTGGGGGAACCTTCTGGTTTTCCTTATCCCATTGACGGCGTACATACGCTATCCGCGGCTGGCGAGGTAACCTTGATTGATGTTAAACATCGGGCACGCTCTGCCAAAGGCGCGCTGATTGCTTTGCAATATGAAGTGAGAAAACGTCTTTTTTAAAGGGGAATCACAGTTTTTGGAAAGCTGATACGATTTCCAGACCTGTTTTTTCAAAGCTTTCAGGGCTTAATCTTTGGAAGAGTTTTTCCTTTCCTCTCTTTCCCATCGCGGATAATTTTTCGGGATGGGCCAAAGCCTTTATAAAAGCTTTTACTAAGGCTGTTTTATCCTGAGGGGGGACAAGAAAGCCTGTTCTGTTATTGTCAATGGAATGTGGCATCTCACCCACTGCAGACGCAATAACGGGTAACCCAGCTTGAATAGCTTCATGAGCGGCCACGCAAAAGCCTTCCCAATAAGAGGGCTGCACATAAAGATGCAGATTAGCAAGAAAGGCTTGGGGATTATCAACATAGCCGACTAACCGGATAACATCCTGTAAACCCGCTTCGTTTATAGCCGCGGTTAGTTTGTCTTTATCTTGACCTTCGCCCCCAATATCAAGCGTAAAAGGCTGTTTTACCAGTGTTTTAAATTGTTTTACCGTTTCAATAAGAAAATCATAGCCTTTGCACGGATGCAAACGCCCTAAACTGCCGATACGGAGAACTTCGCCTTGTTGCCATGCCTTAGCGTGTGGAGCATCGGGATTAGCCCGAAAAATAGGCCAACAAAAAAGCCGTGCGGGCGGGATATGCAATCGTGCGCCTGTTAAGTCAGTAACCTGTTGAGAATCCCCAAGCCAAAAAGCTGAACGTCGTTGGAATTGCCTTAATAAAAAGGTATTTATGTTCTTGAGACGGGCAGAATGTTGCCAGCTAATAACAGGTAATTTGTAATGATGACCAACCGTTTGGCCTAATAAAGTGGCCCGTGTAAGGGATGTCCAAAGATGAGTTGCCCCCCAGCTTTTGACTTCTTTCTTAAGCCATAAATAGGCCGCTAAGTGATCCTTTTCACCCCCCTCCCTTACAACAATATCAAGACCCGCCTGTTGAATGGGCCTTAAAGCGCGACCATTACGACGCGTGAGAGCAAAAATACGTACATCAGCCCCTCCCTTTTTAAGAACTTCGCCAATCCAGGGTATAGGTAAGGCGGCCCCGCCGCCTTCTACAGAATTGATGATATAGGCTATTTTAAAAGACATGTTTTCTGTTCTTACCTAAAAAAGCGGTAGAAACAGGAAAAGAACAGAGAACAGACTTTCACAGCAAACCGCTTACAGTTGGATAATGAGGATACTCAAATTATTTAATAAACAAACCGGGCAACAACTTCTCGATAACTACGGCTCACTTTGACTTCGGCACCTGATTGCAGAATCAAAAAACATTCGCCGTTGGTATGGGGACGAACTTGACGCACAAGATCAAGATTGACAATCGTAGAGCGATGCACCCGTTGGAAACGACGCGGGTCTAATCTGCGTTCGAGATCTTTCATCGTTTCTCGTAAAATAAGCGTATTATCACCTGTATTGATGCACATATAATCACCAGCGGCGTCGATCCGTTCGATTGTATCGACATCTACGCGAAAAATCTGACCACGGTCTTTAATGTTGATAATTTTTTCATAGCGGCTTGCAGTAGGTTGTTTGCTTAGATCGGTTAGATTTTCAGCCGCATCAGGCGCCACCTCGGCCAGAACTTCCTTTAATCTTTCTGCTTCATCAACAGCACGTCGATTTTTTAGCCGTCCCCGAACCCTTTCTAAAGTATCAGCCAAACGATCGGTTTCAACAGGCTTCATCAGATAATCAACTGCATTGGCTTCAAAAGCCCGTAAAGCATGGTCCATATAGGCTGTGACAAAAACGACTAAAGGCGGCTCTACTTCCATGATACCTTGCAAGACAGAAAAACCATCAAAACCGGGCATCTGAATATCTAAAAAGACCAAGTCAGGTTTATGTGTTTTAATAGCACGGATCGCTTCACGGCCATTAAGACAGGTCTCGATAACCTGAATATCAGGATAGTCTTCCAGCCTTAATTGCAAGCCTTGAACGGCAAGAGGCTCATCATCAACAATAATTGTACGAATAGCCATGATTATTTCCTGACTGTCTTATCTTCTGTCTGATAGGGAATCTCAATAACAACGGCAAATCCACCCTCAGCACGATTAAAAGTCTGAAAGCTTTGTTCTGTCCCATAAGCCTGAAAAAGTCTGTCTCTTATATTGGGTAATCCTACCCCCGTTGAACCAGAGTTATGATGATTTTTCTCGGTCATAACTGATTTTACAGTATCTGTTTTCAAATTTTCCGTCGTAATCGAGGTTCTACTGGCATCCGAAATCTTTATAGAAGCTGACTCTTCCAAAGCGTCGCTTTCATCTTCTTCAATAACACCGGGGCCACTATCCACTACATCAATACGCACATGACCATTTTCAAAACGGGCCGAAAGCGAAATATCAGCGCCATTTTCACAAGGTGTCACAGCATATTTTATCGCATTTTCGATAAGGGGCTGAAGCAATAAAGACGGTAACCTTGCTTGGGCAACATCAGGATCAATATCAAAATGCGGACGTAAGCGTTCTTCAAAACGCATTTTTTCAATTTCAAGATACAGCTTTAACGTTTCAACTTCCTGTTCCAGCGTCACCATAGCGGTAGGCTCATTCGCCAAAGTATAGCGTAAAAAGGAGGATAACCGAGAGAGCATCGCATTGGCGCGGCTAGTTTGTTTTAATAAAACCAAAGTTGAAATAGAATTTAAAGTATTGAACAAAAAATGCGGATTCAACTGGTAACGTAACATAGCTAGTTGGGCTGCCGAAGCTTGGGCTTCTATCCGGTGAATCCGTCCCATATGCTTTTCCAGCATAAGATAATAATTGATACCATAATAAAGCGCCGACCATGCAATCAGCAACGCAAAATCCAAAAGAATAGCGCCTAAAAACTCGATGCCTACCGGCATAGAAACCGACCGATAAAAAGTGGCATGAGCCCAAACTTCTATCATTGAAAAAATGCCAGAAGCTGCCACTAAAATGAAGATAGAAATACTCCATGTGACAACAGGTGTCGCATGAATTAAACGACGATAGGCAACTGACATTAAAAGCGTAATAGAATAACCGGTTACGGTCGCAAGAGCCGTCGGAACAATATAAAGCAGCCCCATTGAATTGGCGAGACCACCTAAAGCTCTCAGGACAAAATAGCCCGTCCATCCGACCGATTGCAGCATCCAAAAGGCACGATTTTTATCTTCAAAAAAAGGTTGGGATCGCAAATCGACAAGCGGCGAATGGGCAAATATCACTCTTTCGCTCCTGCTTTTAGGGCTTTAGAGACGAGAAACGATAAGACAGTCTGCCCTATGAACACAGGTGACATTATTACGCCAATCGGATTGCGAAGCCGATAAGGTATGCCACTTGTCGAAAAGCTTGCTAAACGTAATACGTTTCCCTGATTAGGCAGTGGTTGTATCCTGATTACTCTCTTTTTTAGCTTCGCTTTCAGCATTATCATTCTGATAGAAGGCTTCGACTTCACCAGATAGTTTAACCGTCATAGGCCGTCCGAAACGATCACGGCTACGACCCGCAGCGACCCGAACCCAACCTTCTGACACACAATATTCTTCAACATCCGTGCGTTCATGACCTTTGAAGCGGATACCAACACCACGCCGTAAAGGGGCCGCATCAAACCATTCACTGTCAGGGAAAACCGAAAGATGATCAGGAGGCGTATCAGTCATAAATATTTTCCTTAGATTAGAAGCAATTTTATAGAAAAGAAGGCGGTTTAACCGTCATCTCCCATTCGTAAAGCAGCGATAAAGGCTTCCTGCGGAATATCGACGCTACCATATTGCCGCATCCGCTTTTTGCCCTCTTTTTGTTTTTCCAAAAGTTTCTTCTTACGCGAAATATCTCCACCATAACATTTAGCCGTCACATCTTTTCGCATAGCACCGATGGTTTCACGCGCGATCACTTTACCACCGATCGCAGCTTGAATCGGAATTTTAAAGAGATGCCTTGGAATTAATTCTTTCATCCGCTGACACATCTGTCGTCCACGAGCTTCGGCAGCCTGTCGATGAACGATCATAGATAACGCATCGACCGTTTCACCATTTACCATAATCGTCATTTTGACGAGATCACCTTCTTGATACCCCGTCTGATGATAATCAAAACTCGCATAACCACGGCTTATTGATTTCAAGCGATCATAAAAATCAAAAACTACTTCATTGAGCGGTAATTCATAGACTAGCTGGACGCGACCGCTGACATAGGTCATATTTTTCTGAATCCCGCGGCGATCCTGACATAATTTCAAAATAGCCCCAAGATATTGATCCGGCACATAGATAGTCGCTTCAATCCACGGCTCATCAATGGATTCGATTTTAGTAACATCGGGCATATCGGCCGGATTGTGGAGATCCATTTCTCCACCACCATGGGTCAAGGTCAAGTGATAAACCACAGAAGGGGCTGTAGTGATTAAATCAAGATCATATTCGCGTGATAAACGCTCTTGAATAATTTCAAGATGCAACAAACCCAGAAAACCACAACGAAAACCAAAGCCAAGGGCAGCAGAATTTTCTGGTTCAAAGGAGAAAGAGGCATCATTCAAGCGTAATTTGCCCAGTGACTCTTTCAGCTTGTCAAAATCGGCGGCATCTACGGGAAATAAACCGCAAAAAACAACGGGCTGGACTTCTTTAAAACCAGGAAGGGCTGTCGCAGTTGGCCGTTTAGTATCGGTAATAGTATCCCCGACAGCGGTCTGACTAACTTCTTTAATTTGGGCGGTAATAAAGCCGATTTCCCCTGGCCCTAAAGCATCCAATATTTCAATTTTAGGACGAAAGCATCCTACCCGATCAATAAGATGGGTCGTTCCAGCCTGCATGAAGGTAACTTGTTGGCCTTTTTTTAACGAACCATCAATGATCCGCACCAAAATGACAACACCCAGATATGGATCATACCAACTATCGACCAGCATGGCTTTTAAGGGCGCATTAATATCCCCTTTTGGAGGCGGAATCCGTTTTACCAAGGCTTCCAGAATATCCTCAATACCAATACCCGATTTAGCAGAAGCCAACACGGCATCTTCGGCAGGAAGGCCAATAATATCTTCTATTTCCTGCTTAACTTTTTCAGGTTCAGCAGCGGGTAAGTCAATTTTATTGATAACCGGAATAATTTCATGATCATGTTCTATCGACTGATAGACATTAGCCAGTGTTTGCGCCTCGACCCCTTGTGAAGCATCGACAACCAGTAAAGCCCCTTCACAGGCAGCAAGAGAACGGCTGACCTCATAAGCAAAATCGACATGCCCCGGGGTATCCATCAAATTAAGGACGTAAGTTTCCCCATCTTTTGCTGTATAATTAAGCCGCACAGTTTGCGCCTTAATGGTGATGCCCCTTTCCTTCTCGATATCCATATTATCGAGCACTTGTTCCGACATTTCGCGAGCGGTCAGGCCACCCGTTGTCTGAATCAAGCGATCCGCCAGCGTGGATTTGCCATGATCAATGTGAGCAATAATTGAAAAATTGCGGATATGGTCGAGTGGAGTCACAGATTACCCATCAGGTGAAAGCGAAGAAAGTACCAGCCTTTATCGTATTTTGATCAGGAATAAAATCATCCTGTTTCTATCTTTTACAAAGGAAGCCTAAAATCAGTAGAAAGCCTTAGAAATTGAAGGGAGTGGCCCCTGTTTTAAAGCTTCTGCACCAATAAATCCGGGACGACCTGAGGCCATCAGCCAACGAGACCCCCCTTCCAATCCTAACACCGTTAATCGCCCAGAAGGCGTATAAGCACCCGTATCAATACCAATACGATTAGAACGGATTTGTGGTTCTGGCTTCATACTATGTCCGTGTACAATAACGGCTCCATGATCGCTTTTATCGCGTAAAAACTCACCTCTAATCCGGCGGAGATCATCACTTTTTTGTTTATTCAAGGTAATGCCTGGTCGAATACCGGCATGAGCAAAAAAATAATCACCAAATTGCAGACTATCCGGTAAAGAAAATAGAAATTCAAAATGAGAAGGCGGAATGCGGGCACGCCATGCCATTAATAATTTATCGATAAAATTCTGAGTGACATGTTTCGATTTCAGATTTTCAGCAGCTTTATCAATAACATGGGCTTCGACACCATAGCTAATCATCGTTTCGCGTCCACCATAACGGGACAACCAATCAGATAGCGTTTCAGCCGTAATTTTCCGAGGCGACGAAGAAAATATATTGATCATAGCCGTTTCATGATTGCCACCGATAAAATGCCAATGGAAAGAAGAAGGCATCGGGTGCAAAAAGAAATCAATAAGCGCCTTTGATTCCATACCACGGTCAATATAATCCCCAAGACCGACGATATGGGTACCTTGGCGCCCCGGGGAGCCGCGCAAATTATTATCTTCGATGATTTGTTGCATCAGAACATCAAAATGATCTTTGCGACCGTGCATATCCCCAATAGCATAAAGTCGCATACCAGCAGGTAGGATAGGTAAATGTCCCCGCGCGACCATCTCGTCCATAATATCGATATCTTGCACCCGTTTGGGCATCCGCCTCTCCTTTACATCAGGCCGAGGCAATTTAAACCGGCCCTAAACATTAATCATAAAAGACGATCCTTCACAAAAAAAAGAACCCCCTGTCTTTTATAAGACACGTCTTTTTTCTGAAATCTTTAAAATTATGACTTAAATATCAGCATTTCGCTGCTGGCTTTCAAGCACAAGGAAGCCACATAAGTAGCTTTTTAATACTAATTGAGTGATATTAATTTTTAATTTCTATAAATTTGGTGTCAACCACCTTCTCGCCGTTTCAAGGTCAATATCCCGACGCCGTGCATAATCAGAAAGCTGATCTTCTCCGATGCGAGCGACCCCAAAATAGCTGGATTGGGGATGCCCAAAATAAAAACCAGAAACAGCAGCGGTAGGCCACATTGCCAGACTTTCTGTCAAAGTCACATTGACAGCACGGGGGACATCCAACATGTCAAAAAGAATAGATTTAAGACTATGATCTGGACAAGCCGGATAACCGGGCGCTGGACGAATGCCTTTATATTTTTCAGAAATCAAAGCCTGATTATCCAGCATTTCATCTGGGGCATAACCCCAAAGAGTAGTACGGACATATTGGTGTAAACATTCGGCTAAGGCTTCTGCCAGTCGGTCAGCCAATGCCTTTAACAAAATATCGCGGTAATCATCATTTTCAGCACGAAAACGCGCCAGATGGCTTTCAATACCATGCCCCGAGGTTAACGCAAAACCGCCGATCCAATCTTCCTCTTCGGTAATAAAATCAGCGAGACACATATTAGCGCGCCCCGCCCTTTTTACCATTTGCTGGCGAAGCATAGGCAAGCGAATTTCTTTGCCTTCATAGTCAACCAGAATATCATCACCCTGCCGCCGACAGGGCCATAAGCCTACAACCGCCTTGGCCGTCAGCCATTTTTCTTCGATTATCTGATCCAGCATCGCTTGAGCGTCTTTATAAAGAGACGTGGCTGTTTCACCGACGACTTCATCATCAAGGATCGCCGGAAAATTACCGGCAAGCTCCCACGCTCTGAAGAAAGGCGTCCAATCAATATAGCGTCGTAACTCGGCTAGATCCCAATTTTCAAAAAGATGAATCCCCGGTTTTTTAGGTGCAGGAGGTTTTAAAGCAGGATCAATGACAAAACTATTTTTACGGGCATCCTCAAGAGGAAGCAATTCAGATTGCCCCCGCCCTTCGCGGGTTTCGCGTATCTTTTGATATTCGTGGGCAATATCGGCAACATACTGATCCCGTCTCGTATCGGATAGCAAGGCCGAGGCAACACCGACAGTACGTGAGGCATCTAAAACATGGACAACAGGCCCAGAATAAGCAGGTTCAATTCTTAAAGCAGTATGCGCTTTTGAGGTCGTAGCCCCCCCGATCATCAAGGGTAGGGTCAAGCCGGCGCGCTCCATTTCGCTGGCCACTGTCACCATTTCATCAAGCGATGGAGTAATTAAACCAGAAAGACCAACAATATCAGCATCATGTGCCTTAATAGCCTCCAGAATTTTTTCCCAAGGCACCATCACACCAAGGTCAATGACTTCATAGCCATTACATTGCAAAACGACCCCGACGATATTTTTACCAATATCATGGACATCGCCTTTAACCGTAGCCATGATAATCCGGCCTTTGGCGCGCGCATTTTTATCCTTAGCGGCCTCGATATAAGGAAGAAGATGCGCCACCGCTTTTTTCATGACACGGGCGGATTTCACCACCTGTGGCAGAAACATTTTTCCACTGCCAAAAAGATCACCGACAACATTCATGCCGTCCATTAACGGCCCTTCGATCACTTCGATTGGACGATCGGCAATCAAACGGGCTTCTTCTGTATCTTCGACAATATGGCTATCGATACCTTTTACCAGCGCATATTCGAGGCGTTTATAAACATCATAGCTACGCCATTCTTCAGCTTTTTTCGCTTGCTGGGCGCTATCCCCACGATAGCTTTCGGCTAAGGTAATCAACCTTTCGGTTGCATCTTCGCGGCGATCCCAGATTACATCTTCACAGGCTTCTCGTAAGAGAGGATCGATTATATCGTAAACATCAAGCTGACCGGCGTTAACAATCCCCATATCCATACCGGCTTTAACGGTATGGTAAAGAAAAACACTGTGCATGGCGCGTCTGACAGGCTCATTTCCACGAAAGGAAAAGGACAGATTGGAAACGCCCCCTGAAATATGGGTATGGGGACAAAGACGCCGGATTTCTTGACAAGCTTCAATAAAATCAATGGCATAGCGACGGTGTTCATCAATACCTGTGGCGACCGCAAAAATATTAGGATCAAAGATAATATCTTCGGGTAAAAAACCGATACCCAAAAGGAGATCATAAGCGCGTTTACATATCTCTATTTTACGTTCGCGCGTATCCGCTTGACCTTGCTCATCAAAAGCCATCACAACAACAGCGGCACCATAGGCCATCGCCGTGCGCGCATGGTCCAGAAAAAGAGCTTCACCCTCCTTCATGCTGATTGAATTAATGATCGGTTTTCCAGAAACACACTGAAGACCGGCTTCGATAACTTCCCAACGCGAACTATCGACCATGATAGGTAAGCGGGCAATATCCGGCTCAGCCATCAAGAGGTGCAAAAAGGTGACCATGGCCTTTTTGGCATCCAGCAAACCTTCGTCCATATTAACATCGATAATCTGCGCCCCATTTTCTACTTGTTGGCGCGCAACTTCGACGGCGGCAGTATAATTACCTGATAAGATCATTTTTTTGAAACGGGCAGAACCCGTTACGTTGGTACGTTCACCAATGTTAAAAAAACGAGCGGCGTTATTTTCAGAAGGAAGATCGGTCACGAGGAAACACCCTCAATAAGGGAAAATTAAAAGACCTAATTAAATAAAAGGCCTGAACAAAATAGAATAATTATCAGAAAACAAACTGATAATTGACCTAATTCAAGCGGGAATAATCATAGGATCAAGACCAGAAAGACGCATAGCAGGCCGCAATAGAGCCAGTTTACGCGGCGGGTATCCCTTAACGGCACGCGCCATGGCAGCGATATGATCGGGTGTCGAACCACAACATCCACCCACAATATTCACTAGACCTGATTCTGCCCATTCATGGATAAGAGCGCCTGTTGTCTCTGGCATTTCATCATATTGCCCAAGATCATTAGGAAGGCCCGCATTCGGGTAGGCCATCAACAAAGTATCGGCGAGCGCAGAAAGCGTTTTGACATGGGGTCTTAATTTATCAGCCCCAAAGGAACAGTTAAGACCAATCGTTAAAGGTTTGGCATGGCGTATTGAATACCAAAAAGCTTCAATAGAATGGCCCGAAAGATTACGCCCAGACATATCCGTGATGGTCATAGAAATCATCATCGGAATTTCTTTTTCCAAACGTTGGCTTTCTTGCATGACGGCCATCACCGCCGCCTTGGCATTAAGCGTATCGAAAATCGTTTCAATCAGGATAAAATCGGCACCACCTGCTATTAAACCAGCAATCTGATGGGCATAGACTTCCCGTAATTCATCAAAGGTAATGGCACGATAACCCGGATCGTTAACATCTGGGGAAAGCGATAAAGTTTTGTTCGTAGGCCCAACAGCCCCCGCGACAAAACGCGGCCGTCCATCACGGGCTTGATATTCATCAGCCGCTTTTCGAGCAATAGCTGCCGCTTGCTGATTCATCTCGGTTACCAGCGCTTCGGCCTGGTAATCTGATTGACTAATCTTATTGGCATTAAAGCTGTTGGTAGAAACGATATCAGAACCGGCATCCAAATAAGCGCGCGTTATAGCATCAATGACGTCTGGCCTTGTCAAGACAAGCAGGTCATTATTGCCCTTCTGCTCATGATTAAGGGAATAATGACCACGATAAGCGGCTTCATTCAGATTATAGCGCTGAATCATAGTGCCAAAAGCGCCGTCGGTCAGCAATACACGTTTACTCGCTTCTTCTCGCAGACGCTTTGCGGCAGCACTTTCTTCCATGATCAATTATTCCTTCAATATTCGGTAGGTTTGATACGCCCCCCATCCAGAAACATCATGGATTTAAGGAAGAATCAAGCGGGTTGTCTTCCCAATAACCGGCATAAAGCTGACGTGATATCGGCTCTGTTCATGGTGTAAAAATGAAAAGAGTCAACGCCTTCCTTGGCAAGACGTCCACATAAATCGGTAACAACCGCCATAGAAACCATCTGTTTTATAGCCGCATCGTCCTTATCGAGACTATCCATCAGTTGATTTAGTCTTTCAGGTATCTCAATACCACAACTATGTGCCATCCGTTTAAGGCCACTGATATTAGAAGTAGGCATGATACCGGGCAAAATCTCTGCGGTAATTCCAGCCGCCGCAACACGGTCACGGAAGCGCAAAAAAACTTCAGGTGACAGGAAGAACTGACTTATAGCGCGAGTCGCTCCGGCATCAAATTTACGTTTAAGAAAGTCGATATCCGCTTGAGGACTAAGCGCTTGAGGATGGGTTTCAGGATAGCAGGCCACTGAAATTTCAAAAGGCGCGATTTTCTTTAGCCCTTCTACTAATTCAACTGCACTCGCATATCCATCGGGTCGTGCTTCAAAACGCCCCCCCCCTGGGGGATCACCCCTTAAGGCAACGATATGACGGATACCCGCATTCCAATAATCCTGAGCAATCTCGTCGATTTCCTCGCGACTGGCATTAACACAGGTTAAATGCGCGACCGCTGGAATGGAGGTCTCCCGTGCAATACGTGTAACCGTTGCATGAGTACGTTCACGCGTGGTGCCGCCTGCACCATAGGTTACTGACATAAAACGCGGATTTAAAGGCGCTAATCTTTCGACAGATTGCCACAACATTTTGTCGGATTGTTCGTTTTTCGGTGGGAAAAATTCAAAAGAGATGTTCGTTGTTTTATCCCCCAAAAAGGCAACATCGGCAAAATTCGGATTTTCTTTAAGTATCCTGTCCATTCAATCAGTTCTTTCCTGAAACACTATCCGAACGGGTGGCTATCCATAATTTGACGGTCAAAGCGCCCCCCTTTAATTGCCGAACATCCTTCATCAGAAGGCCGGCTGCTGAAAAACATTCACTGATTTGTTCGTCCGAAAAGCCTAACCGAACATGCGCATTATTAATGCGAAGTTCTTCTTTATCATGGGACGCAAAATCAATAATCATCAATTGACCATCTTTATCCAACACTCTTGCCGCTTCATCGATGGCCAGACTAGGCTGCTGTGCATAATGCAAAACCTGATGCAAAATAACGAAATCCGCAGAATTATCCTTCAGAGGCAAGGCATACATATCCCCCTGACAAAGACTCATATGAGAGAGATTTTTATTTTCGAGTTTTGTTCGGGCGATGCGTAACATTTCTGGGCTACGATCAAGACCAATCATACTATCTGCTTTTGATCCCAGAAGTTCCAGCATTCGCCCTGTGCCTGTGCCGATATCGACCAGACGGCCTAAGCTTTTATCACCAGCCATTGCAACAATAGCCTGTTCCACTTCAGATTCGGCGACATGCATAGAACGAATCGCGTCCCATTCGGCGGCATGAGACTTAAAATAGCGGGTTGCTGCGGCTGCACGATCAGCCCGCACTGCATTGAGGCGCGCCAAATCACTGTTACGCCAGGATTTTTCTTTGTCCCAAGAGTCTAACGCTGAAAAAAGAGGTTCCACCCGCTCTTTCGCACCCAAATGCAGAAAAACCCAACTGCCTTCTTTTCGACGAACGACCAGCGAAGCTTCTACCAATACCTTTACATGACGAGAAACGCGCGGCTGGCTTTGACCCAATATTTGGGCGATTTCACCAATGGATAATTCCATTTCGTGCAGTAATAACAAAATACGAATCCGTGTAGGATCCGTCAAAGCACGAAAAATGGTCAGTAAATTATCCATGAATGCATATTGCCTTTATTGTCCTATTGTCACTTTTGTTATTTTTTAACCATGCTGAAATATAATGATACAAATTACTTTTAAGTTTTGATTTAATTATCTTTTTTATCAGATCGGTAAGGATCAAAGATACAATTTTACACATTAATTCAACATATAAATATATCTTTATGAGAATAATAGTGGTCACTAATAAAAGTCAACGACTTGTGTAATTGTTTTTGCTATGGCACCGCTTCGTGATGATTGAGCTAAAATCTTTTCTTAAACCCAGCTTTACCTTAACTGTGGTAGCCCTTCTTAGCGGATGCACGATTACGCCTGGCTCAGATAGGCTCGCTCAGAAAGACCCTTTGGAAAAGTTCAATCGTAAAGTCTGGAATATCAACATGACCCTCGATAAGATGGCCATGCGCCCAGCCGCTCGTTACTATAACAAAAAAGTCCCAGCACCCGTTCGAAAAGCGGTTATCCGCATTTTTGCCAATCTTGAAGAACCTTTCAATGCCATCAATAACCTGTTGCAAGGAAAGCCTTATTTAGCAGGCAAAAATATAGCCAGAATGGCGATTAATACGACTGTCGGTATTGGCGGTATTCGCGATCCAGCCACAAAGATCGGGGTTATTTCTACTGTAGAAGATTTTGGTCAGACCATGGGACGCTGGGGTATGAATGGCGGTCCTTATTTTGTTTTGCCCTTTATGGGGCCAACTACCATGCGCGATGCTGTTGGAACGGGTATCGCCCAATGGGCAGATCCTTTTAATTATTGTATTCGTGAATGTCATTTTATTCCGAATGCGGCTACCTATGGTATTAGCATTCTGGCTGTTTTGAAAATGCGGGCTCAGGTCGCCGAATCGGGGGCAGATGGTTTTCTCGAAAGCAGTCTTGATCCTTATGCTGCGGCACGCTCCGCTTATTTACAGCATCGCCAAGCTCAAATTCTTGACCAAGACGCCGCTAGTAACAGCAGCGATACGAATAATGCGAGTACCGATGCCCAGCTAGGCAGCAGTGGTCTTGATGATTCAACGGGTGATCCGGCGCTAGATAGTGCTGTTGCTGATTTACAATCACGTAGTACGACGCCATCCCAAACACCTGATAAAAATCAAAATCCCGTTACATCCCCTTCCCCGGCTACGCCGGCGGTTTCTGTTGATCCTGCCATTCAGCCGCAAGCAGCTAAGCCTGAAGTTGAGCAACCTTCTATTCCAGAAGATGCCAAGGGCGAAAACACGAAGTAAATTTTTAGCAAAAAATTAAATCAGCAATTCTAATGAGGCTATAAAAAATAATAAATTATGTATAGAATTTTATAATTTTAATAAACACCGATATTATAGAAACCATTTTTATTTTAATTATATTAAATCTAAGTATCCGCTGAGAGAAAATCTTGATTTAAAAAGGATATTTTATAGTTATAAAATATAGAAAATTCAAAAATCGTTTTTAAATCAACTCTTGTGTTAAAGATTTTCATTTTTTCATAAAGAAAGATTATTTCATTAAATTTAGTAAAACAAAAAATATTTATAACTTTGGATGAACATGCAAAAATTCAGAGTATAGCTTAGATAGAAATTAGTCCGCTAATGTAAAAAAACAGATAGATAGTTTTTATTATATCCACAATAATCACCACATTTTTTTATTTTCTTCTTATAAATAAGATCAAAATAATAAATAATGTCTTTTTTTATAAAAATATTATAATATTGTGATTAATTATTAATATTTATATAAAAAACAATGAATAGAATTAAATTATTGCACCTATTTTAAAGAAGGACTAAAATTTCTAAAAAGAGATTGACGCTTTTATAAGAAAATGTACTGAGTATATTTTATTTCAGTTTGTTTCACTCTAGCCTATAAAGGCTTTTTCATTGCGGTAACCTGTAGTTTTCGCTAAAGAGCAGATTGCAGGTTTCTACAGGAAACAGGCTGAATTAATAAAAAAGAATATACGCGCTTTTTTCAGGTTTGCATTACATTCAAAAGGTTAGCCTTATTATGAAGAAGATTATTGCCCTGTCACTCGTTGCTGCTGCCTCTATTGGTCTGTCAGCTTGCTCGAAACCTGCCAATGAGACCGCTACTGAAAATAGCAGCGTAGTCATTGATACCAATGGCACCGACAATGAGGCGATTTTAGATACAAACGCTGCCGAAAATGCTGCTATCGACAATGCTGTTGCTGGTAATGCCGTTGAAAACGCAACCAACGTTCGCGTTAGCACGAGCACCAGCAAAACGACGCACACCGAAAAATAAGCTTTTTAAAATTCAGGTATTTTCACCTGTCTTTTTTTAAAAAAAAGGCCGCTCTTTAATAAAAAGGCGGCCTTTTTTATAATTTTTTTGAAAAATATCGTGGAAAGCTATTCCATTCATCGCCTTTCTGTTGCGATGATCCTGTGCTTTATGGATCATACAACATCCAGAAAGGAGAAATATGTATTATATTAAACGCTTTATGAGGTCGTTATCGATCTTGATGTCAGTTTTTATTCTAACGGCCTGCTATCATAAATCAGCCGCCCCCCTACCTGATCAAAATCAGGAAATGGCTAACGCGGATGAAATAGCGTCAGATACCGATGACGATAATACCAGTGAGAATATGGCCATCATTGAGGATGTACCCTCTGATAATCTTAAGATAACAGATAACACAGCTCTAGATACAGAAAGCCACAACACCTATTCTGATAAAAAAAATATGCCTGAAAAACCTTTGAAACCCAAAAAGAAATAAGTTAAATATCATTAATACAATAATATAAATTCTGCTTTTTAATCGTTTTAAACGATTACTGTTATTGTAATTTATTAGCAAAAACGACTTGTTTCTATCATCGCGAATAGGCATCTTCCGCTATAACAAAATGATAAAAATTATTCATGCTATCGGGTTGCACAATAAATAATGAATGGATTTTCTGAAGAATATCTTATTTTTTTAGGAAAGAGATCAAATTTTTTCTAAAAAAATCAGGTGACAGATAGATTAAAGACTAATTCAAGACAATCCTATTTATTAACTAGTTAAATTCTTATCCTTTACAAAGGATAAGAATTTATAAAAATGGCACCTTGCAATTATAGTAATAACATTAATTTTTATTAGTTATTTTAAGGAAAAATAATGAGCGAATTCGCTGAAATCTTAGAAAACACGACAGGATTACAGCCGAATAAAATCCTGACGGTAGAAAAAGTACAATGGGTAAAACATTGGAATGATCGCTTATTCAGTTTTGCGATCTCTCGCCCTAGTAGTTTTCGCTTCCGTTCGGGGGAGTTCGTTATGATTGGTTTACCCGGAGAAAGTACAAAACCTTTGTTACGGGCTTATTCGGTAGCCAGTCCTTCTTATGCAGAAGAAATAGAATTTCTCTCTATTAAAGTCGAAAATGGCCCCCTTACCTCTCATTTACAAAAAATTAAGGCAGGGGATGAGATTTATCTTGGACGTAAACCTACCGGCACCTTGGTTGCAGACACGCTTACACCGGGAAAAAGACTTTTTCTGCTAGCAACAGGAACGGGCCTTGCACCTTTTTTAAGTATTATCCGCGACCCTGACATCTACGAACGTTTTGAAAAAATTATCCTCGTCCATAGCGTGCGGCAGGTTAGTGACCTAGCTTATTATGACGATCTCATTAACCAGATTGCGGATGATCCCTTAGTAGCAGAAGAAGCTGCACGTCAATTTACCTATGTGCCTACGGTAACCCGCGAAACCTTCGAGCGTACCAGCCGGATCAATAAGCTTATTGAAGATGGATCGTTATTTAATGAGCGCATAGGATTACCCAAGAAATTAGATCCTGAAAATGATCGTCTGATGCTGTGCGGCAGCATGGATATGATCAAGGATTTTGAAAAAATGCTGCGCGATATGGGTTTTGAAGAAGGATCTAATAAAGCTCCGGGTGACTTTGTCATCGAACGTGCTTTTGTGGATTAATAGAATAAACCTTTAAAAGATTATCCCAATAGAAAATCAAAATAAAACAGGCTCTGGAAATTTCAGAGCCTGTTTTTTAATATAAATTCTATAAAAGCAAAATCATTGCGTCATTCAGCAGCTGAGGCGTCAATCAATTTCCAATTAATAAATTCCTGAATACCAAAATGGGATAATTCACGACCATATCCTGAATGTTTAACACCCCCAAATGGTAACTCTGGTGCCGTCCATAAAGGTTTATTGACAGATACCATGCCGGTTTCGATCTGCTCTGCGACCTTACAGCCATGTTCTATATCCTTAGCAAAAACAGCGCCCCCTAAGCCATAAGGGGAATCGTTTGCTAATTCGATAGCCTTAGCTTCACTTTCTACACTATAGATCTGGGCAATAGGTCCAAAAAATTCTTCAAAATAAGCAGGGTTATCACGGGAAATATCCGTTAGAATACCGGCTTCCATAAAAGCCCCCGGTCTTTTAAGCGCTTTTCCCCCACAGACTAAGGTCGCCCCGTTTGAAACAGCTTTTTCTACCTGTGCGACAACTTGATCACGTGCAGCTATAGAAGAGAGCGGCGCCAAAGTAGTTTTTTCATCAAAAGGATCGCCAATTTTTAACGATTCAAAGCGAGCCTTTAATTTTTCAGTAAAAATTTCCGCCTGTTTTTTTCCGACAATAATAAAGCGTTTGGCTGCACAGCATACCTGCCCAGCATTGAACAAACGTCCATAAACAGCCTGTTCAATAAGTTTATCGTCGATATCAACCCCTTCAAGAACGATAAACGCATCACTGCCGCCCAGTTCCATAACCGATTTTTTCCACATTTTACCGGCTTTGGCTGCCAATTCAGCACCAACTGAAGCACTTCCTGTAACTGTAACCCCGCGTACCCGAGAATCTTCAATCAGACTACTTACCTGCGCAGGAGAAGCATCAAGATTAGTGTAAGCGCCCTTGGGGACCCCAGCCTGTTCTAAAACCTCTTCAAAAGCATGGGCACATTGGGGCACAGAAGAAGAATGTTTCACCAACAAGGCATTACCAGCTACAAGATAGGGCCCTGCAATACGCGCTAACTGATAATAAGGAAAATTCCATGGTTCGATAGCTAAAATCAGACCCAGAGGGAAAGCTTTGACAACGGCACCAGGTTTCTCTTCAACTTTTTGAGGCGCTAGAAAAGTTGAGCCGTTTTTGGCGTAATAATCTAAAATATCAGCGGATAATTTTACTTCGCCTCTCGCTTCTTCAATGCGCTTTCCCATTTCAAGCGTCATTAATCTTGCATATTTATCAATATCAGAGCGGAATATTTCAGCTGCCTTATGAAGGATTTTGCTCCGATCTTCGATCGAACGTTTACCCCAATCTTTCTGAAAAACATCGAAAGTCCGATCTATAGCTTCCTTAACTTGGGCATCGGAAAGATCAGGATATTTTTTTACAGTTTCGCCGGTTGCAGGATTAACACTTTCATAAGCCATTGGGAAAACTACCTTTCCTTATCACTTAACTGAAATAGTCATTCGCTCACCGCCGAAAGAAATACTTCAGTTATTTTAGGGATTAATTTCGCGACATCTAAAATAATTTTGTTATAGATATAAATTAAAATTATATTACTTAAGTTAATCTCATAACAATATTAATATTAATTAAAGAAAAAACCTATATTAAAGATTTTATCTTATCATCATTACTTAATAAAAAATCATTCATCCCTAAATTAACTTACAGGAAAGGCAATAGTTCCCTTTTGAGATGGAATTTCAGATAATTTTTCCAAAATTTCTTATATTTATACCGCGACTGTACCCTTAATAGGCGGATGAGGATTATACCCTTCGACTATAAAATCTTCGAGTTGATACTCTGAAATAGAATCGGGATGTCGTAAAAAACGCAAAGAAGGAAAACTGCGTGGTGTACGCGTTAGCTGTTCTTTCAATTGATCTCTATGATTGAGATAGATATGGACATCGCCCCCTGTCCACACCAAGTCACCTAAAGCTAATCCCGCTTGCTCTGCGAGCATAGCCTGCAAGATAGACGCCCCGACCAGATTAAAAGGTAACCCTAAAAAGACATCCGCACTTCTTTGGTAGAGAAGGCTGTTAAGACGCCCATCCGAAGTCACATGATATTGATAAACCATATGGCAGGGTGGAAGCGCCATATCTTTTAAATCTGCAACATTCCAACCATGAAAAAGCATTCGTCGACTAGTCGGATTATATTTTAGGCTTTCGATGATTGTAGCAATCTGATCATATTCTTTCCCATCACTGCCTTGCCAGCGTCTCCATTGTTTCCCATAAACGGGCCCAAGATCGCCCCATTGACGTGCAAAGGTCTCGTCTTCAATAATACGTTGTTCAAAATCCTTTTTACTCAGGTTTTCTCCCGTTTCATTTTTGTAACGAGCAAGCGGCCAGTCTGTCCAAATAGAAACCCCTTGAAGCACCAAAGGACGGATATTGGTCTCCCCCGAGAGGAACCACAGCATTTCCCGAATAGCCAAACGATAAGCCAGCTTTTTAGTGGTTAGTATAGGGATCTGACCTTGGGATAAATCAAAACGCATCATCGCGCCGAATAGGGAAAGTGTGCCAATTCCTGTTCGGTCACAGCGACGATCACCTTTATTTAAAATATCAGAGACCAGATTAAGATATTGATGTTCTGACAAGACGTTGGTCCACCTTTCATTTGTGAATTCATGCTTTATTCAAAGAAGATATTATCTCAAAGAGATTTTTTTGCGTCTATAGATGTCATTGAAAATAAAACAAATATTAGATAAGTGTAAAATGTAAACTCTAAACAAAATAATAAAATATTTTTTATTCTTAAATTCTTCTTATGTAAAAAATTTTTACATAAGAAGTAAATATATAATTGTTTATATACACAATAGTAAAAATTTATATTTCATCAATAATTTTAAAATATTATCAATTTAAAAAAATCTCATTATTTCCTTGCAAAACAAGCTGAATGCTGGCTTTCCCATAATTGGAATTTCTGCATCTAGTGTCAGGCCTAAATTTTAGGCCTTTCCTAAAAAAACGGATGAGTAACCATGCACTCAAATGGAACAATGCTCCTTTTATATGCATTGGCGTCGATCATCATTTTGATTTTGATGATAGCTAAATGGCGTATAAACCCTTTTGTCTCTCTAATCTTAGTCTCTATTGGTATGGGTGCTGTCACCGGCATGCCATTAACCAAAGTTTTGTCTGCTTTCCAAGATGGTGTTGGTTCCGGTATGGGATCAACGGCCAGCGTTATCGCGCTCGGCACCATGCTCGGCAAGATATTGGCAGAATCCGGTGGTGCTGAACGCATCGCCAAAACGACAATTGCCGTTTTCGGGCCAAAGCTCATTCATTGGGCTATGCTCGTTATCGCTTTTATTGTCGGTATCCCGATTTTTTATCAAGTCGGCTTTATTCTGCTGATTCCTTTGGTATTCACCTTAGGACGCGCGAGTGGAATTTCCCTTGTTAAATTGACTATCCCGCTTTGCGCTGGTTTAGCGACCGTTCATGGTCTGTTGCCCCCGCATCCGGGTTCCATGCAATGCGTTGAAATGCTGCATGCCGATGTCGGTAAAACAATCCTTTATGGTTTTATCATTGGTTTCCCAGCAGCTATTTTGGCTGGTCCACTTTATGGTACATGGATTGCGAAACGGATTACCTTACCGGCGCACAATCCATTTGCGGATAATCTTGAAGGTAATAGCGGCCAAGATAAAGATTTACCGGGTTTTTGTCTTACCCTGTTCTCTATTCTTTTGCCTGTTCTGCTGATGGTCTGTTCAAGTGGTGCCAATATTTTCTTGCCTCAGGGCAACGAATTGCGCGCTTTTTTCAACTTCCTTGGTGATCCAGTCGTCTCCCTTGTTATTGCTTTATTAGTCAGCATGGTCACGCTTGGTTTTTGGCGTGGATTTAACAGTGCCGATTTGTTGAAGTTCACCAATGACAGTCTTGGACCAACGGCAGGCATTTTGCTTCTGATTGGTGCCGGCGGCGGTTTCAGTGAAATTCTTTATCGCGCAGGTGTTAGTAATGCGATGGCAGACCTGTCGCATGTTATGCATCTGTCACCGATTATGCTGGGCTTTATTATTGCTGCGGTTATTCGTATTGCAACGGGTTCCCAGACCGTGGCTATGTCCATGTCTGGTGGTATGCTGGCACCGATTATTTTCGGCATGCCAAGCTTTCATAGCCCAGAATTACTGGTTCTCTCGATCGGTGCGGGTTCTTCGATCCTGTCTCACGTGAATGATGGTGCTTTCTGGTTGTTGAAAGAATATCTGAATATGACGGTCAGCCAGACCTTCAAAACATGGACAGTGTCTGTAACTATCGCTTCGGTTGCCGCTCTGATCTTCACTTTTGTTCTTCAGGCTTTCGGACTCTAATATTTTTAGTAGAAGAAAGACTTTATTGCATAGAGTCTTTCTTCTTCGAGGCAGTATGAGTTTCCACCAAAGAACAAAAAACAGATTTCTTTAGAATCTAACTAAGTAAGGAATGCATCATGATTATTGTTGTGATGGGCGTTTCAGGTTGCGGAAAAAGCACTGTCGGCGCTGATCTTGCCAAACATTTAAAATGTGATTTTCAGGATGCCGATGATTTTCATCCGCAGGCCAACAAAGATAAAATGTCAAACGGAATTCCTTTGACAGATGAAGATCGCTGGCCATGGTTGCATGCTATCCGCGATTACATGGATAAAGAAAAAGCAGCAGGGCGCAGTGTCGTTTTCGCCTGTTCAGCCTTGAAAAAAGCCTATCGTGATCTCTTAAATGACAAGGATGATGTTCATTTTGTCTATCTGAAAGGCAGCGAAGAACTGATTGCTGATCGTTTATCGCATCGTTCCAGCCACTTCTTTAATCCGAAGCTCCTACATAGTCAGTTTGAAACGCTTGAAGATCCATCAGGAGAAGACAATGTTTTCGTTGTCGATATCCGTGAAGATCCAGATGCTATCGTGAATACTGTTAAAAAAGAAATGGCCAATTGGAAGTAATTTTTAAACTTCCTATTTTCTAGAATGCCTAAAAAACCCCGTTTTATTCAGATAAAACGGGGTTTTTTATGGATAAGTCCATATAGAGATAGTCGCTAAATTAATGTTCAAAAAACTTAGAAAGCTATATATCAAAGGTAATATTTAAGTCCAGTTCATTAAAAATATCAGCAAAATCAATGCCTTACTATTTTAATCTGACACCGAAACGCTTTATATATTTTTTTATATCAATCTTCATGCGTACCGACATCTTCGGCCGGAACCGTTAATTTATCACTATTTTCAGGCGAAGCAGCGGGAACTTTAGGATGATCGCTATCCTCAGATGCCGCCTTTTCTGGCATATCTGTTTCCTCAGGATCTTGTAAATGCACTTGTGTAAATGCCTGAGGATAATGTTCTCGGATAAGATGATAAGCGCGGCTATACCATTTGGAGCCAGGAAAATTCGCACCTAAAACGGCGGCAGCATTACGCGCTTCACTCCGCAACCCTAAGGCAAGATAGCTTTCCGTTAAACGCTCTAACGCTTCGGGGACATAAGTCGTTGTTTGATACTCATCGATAACACGCCGAAAACGTAATGTCGCCGCTAACCAAAGGTGATTCTGCTCATAGAAACGCCCAATGGCCATTTCCTTGCCGCCCAGATGATCATGCACTAGATCGATTTTTAGGCGCGCATCAGCAGCATAAGAACTGTCTGGATAACGCCGGATAAGCTCATTCATCGAATCCAAAGCTTGCTGCGTAATATGCTGATCATGATTAACATCCTGAATTTGCTCATAATAATCCATCATGATCAAATACATCGCATAAGGCGCATCTTTATTGCCCGTATGGACAGCAAGAAATCGCTGAGCCGAGGCAATAGAAGCCGTATAATTACGAGCCCGATAATTACAAAAAGCACTCATAAGCTGTGCGCGACGCGCCCAAATAGAATAAGGATGCTGACGTTCGACCTCATCAAAGAAGCCAGCGGCTGCCTTGTACTGATCATTAGCAAGGCTCTGTTTTGCCGCATTATAAAGTGTATCGACATCCCGCGCGACGTAGCGCGTATCGGTTTTCTTCTTACCACGACCAGTACAACCAGCCATCGGCAGAACCGCAATAGCTGTTAAAGCTATCACCAGTGAACGAGAAAATCTTGAGGCCATATTCTGCCTCTATAATATTTTTTTGTGTAAGGAAACGGGGCTATTGTTATCCCTGCCCTGCATTCTTCTATAAATCGAGCGTTTTTGCTATATAAAAGCAAAACAGTGAATTTTGAAATTCATTTCATATAGTCAGAATTACAAAATTTATGCCTTTATTATTTTAAAAATAAAATAGTAATATTATATATTTTTTAATAAAAACAAAATATATCATTGTATAATAATTTTTTTATATATTATTATAATATATATTTATTAATTTTATTTAAAAATTTTTATTCTTTTAATATATTAGTAGGCTATATCTAATATATTTATAAAATACGCAATCTTTTAAATCTTTGCTATTCCAGAAAATATTTTAGCGTTGTTATCGATACTACAAGCATCATCTATCTTGCAGAAGTAGATCATTTTGCCTAGGCGAACAGTGCCGTAAAAAGCGGTGTTATATTTTTAGATAATTTGCCCTTAATCCTTGTATAGAGGAAAAAATGAAGGCAGCGCGCTGATCCGGGAGACAGACAATCACCGAACGCAAGACAGAATCGAATACGATGTGGGGGGGGCGTTTTTCTGAAGGTCCAACCTCCGTGATGCGGGAAATCAATGCCTCGATTCCGTTTGATAAACGGTTGTGGCAACAGGATATTGCCGGATCTAAAGCGCATCTTAATATGCTGGTTACTCAGAATATCGTAAGCCCTGACGATGGTCAGAAAATTCATGAGGGCCTTGATAAAATTGCCCAAGAATATGCCGAAAAAGGTGTGCCAGAAGACTGGTCACTTGAAGATATTCATATGGTAACAGAAAAACGGTTGGCTGATCTGATTGGAAGTGCGGCTGGCCGACTTCATACAGCGCGATCACGTAATGATCAGGTAGCTACCGATTTCAAATTATGGGTACGAGATGCAATCGACATGGTCGATAACGGGCTGAAAGCGCTTCAAATAGCGCTTGTCACCCGTGCTGAACAACATACAGCAACAGTGATGCCCGGTTTTACGCATTTACAAATTGCACAACCAGTCACGTTGGGCCATCACCTGATGGCTTATTATGAAATGATTGTGCGGGATCGCTCTCGGTTCCAAGATGCCAGAAAAAGACTAAATCAATCGCCTTTAGGGGCCGCGGCTTTAGCCGGCACTGGTTTTGACACCAATCGCTATCAAACCGCAAAAGAATTAGGGTTTGATGGGCCCACAGCCAATTCATTGGATTCTGTATCAGATCGTGATTTTGCGCTTGATTATCTGATGGCGGCAACCCAAACGGCACTTCATCTGTCACGACTGGCAGAAGAATTGATTATTTGGGCCAGTCAGCCTTATGGTTTTATAAGCCTCCCTGATGCCTATTCGACCGGTTCTTCTATCATGCCACAAAAGCGTAATCCCGATGCGGCAGAATTAGTTCGTGGCCATAGTGGACGGATTGCAGGCTGTATGACCGCCTTGGTGATGACAATGAAAGGGCTGCCGCTTGCTTATTCCAAAGATATGCAAGATGATAAGCCACCTGTTTTTGAAGCGCATGATTTGCTGTCTCTTGCCATAGCGGCTATGAGTGGAATGATCGAAACAGTTACTTTTCAACCTGATAAAATGCGTAAAACAGCAGAGGCGGGTTTTTCTACGGCAACAGATTTAGCGGATTGGCTGGTACGTCAAGCGGGTATTCCCTTCCGTGAAGCGCATCATATTACTGGCACGGCAGTTCGCCTAGCGGAAGAAAAAGGTATAGCGCTTGATGCTTTACCTATCGACGTTTTAAAAGCGATTGATCCGCGCATTGATGAATCTGTGAAAGCGGTTTTATCGGTTGATGCCTCGGTGGCATCTCGCAAAAGCTATGGGGGGACGGCCCCTGATCAAGTGCGTCAACGTGTTCTAGAAGCCAAAAAAGCTTTAGGGTTAAACTAATGACGACTTCTTACCGCATTCTTACGTTAAAAGCGTTAGGATTAGGCCTATTTCTTATCAGTGGTCTATCCTTGGAAGGATGCGGTCAAAGAGGATCTTTATCTATTCCTGCCGGTCATGCCAAACCGGTGCAACCAGAAACCGCACGTCAGGCGATGGATAAGCAGGATTTAATGAATCCGCCGACTCAAGCGCGTCCGGGTCGCCGACAGGACCTGTTATTACACTCTGATGTACGAACCGAAGATTATTTCGATCTTCCTCCACGCTAATAAAGTCATACGCTATGAACCCTTTTCCTATGATTGCTGATTCCCTCTATGCTGAGGAAATACCCCTCTCTGAAATCGCTGAAAAATATGGCACACCTTGCTATGTTTACTCTCAATCTTATTTGATTGAGCGAGCGCAACGCTTCAGCCGATCGTTAGAGGGGGCAGGAAAAGGCAAAGCGCTGATTGCCTTTGCAGTAAAGGCTAATCCTTCACAGGCTGTATTAGCAACATTGGCCTCGCAGGGTCTGGGTGCAGATGTTGTCTCGGCAGGAGAAATTAAACGCGCTATAGCGGCAGGTATACCGGCAGAAAGAATAGTCTTTTCTGGTGTTGGAAAAACTGCCGAAGAAATGGCCTATGCCTTGGATATAGGGATTGGTCAGTTTAACATTGAATCTATTCCTGAGATCGAAATGTTGGCTGATGTTGCCGCCGTTGCGGGGAAGATTGCCCCGATCGCGTTACGAATTAATCCAGATGTCGATGCAAAAACGCATGCAAAAATTGCGACGGGCAAGGCTGATACTAAATTCGGTATCGCAGCGGAGCAAGCGCTAGAAGCTTATAATGAGGCCGCTCGCTATCCCACTTTAAAAGTGAAAGGGATTGCCAGCCATATTGGTAGCCAAATCACGGATCTTGCCCCTTTTGAAGCCGCGGCTCAGCGTATCCATGAAATCATTACCTTGTTAGAAGAAGCGGGTCATACAATTACGACGGCTGATCTTGGGGGTGGTCTTGGCGTGAAATACAGTGAGGATCAGCCAGAACCGCCGACCCCTGAGGAATACGGAAATATGGTGCGGCGTGCGACCGCTGGTTGGAATTGCCAATTGATCTTTGAACCCGGACGGGCGATTATTGCTAATGCGGGTTTACTATTATCGAAAGTTATTCGGGTTAAGGAAAGCAAAAACGCCCGTTTTGTCGTAGTCGATGCTGCGATGAATGACCTTATTCGGCCAACACTTTATGAGGCTTTTCACGAGATCCGTGCAGTGACCCCCAAAAAAGGTGTCTATCAGGCCGACATTGTCGGTCCGGTTTGCGAAACGGGCGATATTTTTGCGCATAACCGCATGATTACACCGCTTAAAGCTAATGATCTTATCGCTATTATGTCAGCCGGTGCCTATGGCGCCACGATGGCAAGTGCCTATAATTCGCGGCCTCTAGTCGCTGAAGTCATGGTGTCAGGTAAGAAGTCGTCGCTTATCCGTAAAAGACAGTCAGTCGAAGATTTGATGCGCGATGAATTGAGACCATTCTGGGATAATCAGCAATAAAACGATCAGCCTATATTCATTTTTGAATAGTATGAATGGAATGATATTATTTCAAAGGAATGGAAGAATAGATATATCTGTTTCTCTGTTTTCTGAAATTATTGTGATTTTAACAACAGGAAAGCTTTTGCATGAAACCTGTTCGTAAGGCTATTTTCCCTGTCGCAGGCCAAGGGACCCGTTTTCTACCTGCGACTAAAGCCATGCCGAAAGAAATGTTGCCAGTCGTTGACCGTCCTCTTATCCAATATGCTGTTGATGAAGCGCGGGCGGCTGGGATCGAAGAGCTAATCTTTGTTACGGGGCGTGGCAAACAGGCCATCGAAGATTATTTCGATATAGCCTATGAATTAGAGGCCTCTCTTCATGCCAAAGGTAAAATAGCGATGCTGGATCTGCTCGCTGATAGCCGATTGGAACCCGGACGCGCTTGTTTTATTCGCCAGCAAGAACCTTTGGGTTTAGGCCATGCCGTGTGGTGTGCCAGAGACTTGATTGGAAATGAACCCTTTGCCGTTCTGTTGCCGGATGAATTATTGTGGAATCCTAAACAACCCAGTCTATGCCAACTCGTTGAAACCTATAATATCAAAGGCGGTAATGTTGTAACCGTTATGGAAGTGCCAGAAGCGCATACCCATCGCTATGGTATTATTGATCCCGATAAAACTGAGGGTGATGTGCATGAAGTGAAAGGTCTAGTTGAAAAGCCAGAAACTAATGCTCCATCCCGTTTAGCGATGGTCGGTCGTTATATTCTCCAACCGGAAATTATGGATTTGTTGGCAGAAGATAATCGCGGTGTTGGTGGTGAAATACAGTTAACAGATGCTATGGCACAATTGATTGGGCAGTATCCTTTTCATGCCTGTCGATTTGATGGTATTCGGCATGATTGTGGGGACAAGGCAGGATTTATTCAGGCAAATGTTGCTTTAGCGCTCGAAAGGCCTGATATAGGCCCCGCGGTCAGAGAATATCTGAAGCATCAGAGTTTCTAAGTTTTATGGATTCTGCCTTCTTATCTTGTCAATAATTGGCCCCCGATAGGGGTTAGCAAAGAAGGCTAACCCCATCAGAGGTCCAGCTATGGAAATTAAAGCCTATCTCTTATCGAAAAATGGGGCCGTCCAAGCCCTTGATCCTAGTAAATTATCTTCTGTTGTCCCAGAAACCATTACCGACAGTTTTGTTTGGGTTCATCTTCAAGATCAAGCTGAAGCTGTTGAGCAGTGGTTGAAAAACAATACCACGCTTATTGATCCGACTATATCGGCTTTAACCGCAATCGAAACGCGCCCCCGTTTTCAGGTTATGGATACGGGGGTTTTAATTAACTTACGCGGTCTTGGTATTACCCCGAAAGATGATCCAGATGGCTTGATTTCTATTCGTTTATGGGTCGAACAATCTCGGGTTTATTCAGTTTGTTTTGATCAATTAGCCGCGAGTGCCGCAATCAGAAAATCAATGCAGGAAGGCAATATCCGCGATCCGGGAGATTTAATCGCTTTGATCGCAGAAAAAGTATCCGAAACACTTGATCCAGTAGTTGCGGCTTTAGGTGATCGGGTAGATAGTTGTGAAGCGCGTCTAAGTTCCGATGATGCTTGGGAAATGCGGCGAAATATTGCCTCGGTGCGATCACTAGCCATCAGCTATCGTCGTTTTGCGACCCCGCAACGTCAAGCCTTGGAAACAATGGCCAATTGTCGCGTTACATGGTTAGCAGATGACGATCGTATTCATCTCCACAGCGCTGCCGATTGTTTTGCACGCATGGCTGAAGAATTAGAAGCCGTGCGAGAACGGGCAGCCTTACTCCATGAACAATTAACAGACCTGCGTTCTGAACAGATCGATACACGGGGCTTGTTATTATCTATTGTTGCCTTGATTTTTCTTCCCCTTACTTTTCTCACCGGCTTATTAGGTATGAATGTTGCAGGGATACCTTTTGCTAATGCGCCTTGGGCTTTCAATGGGGTCATTGTTATTTGTGTTCTAACGGCGGTTATTATTGCGCTTTACTTTGTTCGCAAGCATTGGTTTCGTTGATAAAGTCACTGAGTATTAAAATAAAAAACTGTTATTGATGTATTTTTATTGTCTATTGCCCAAACAGGATATAATTTATTGAGCGTAAAAATAAGTAACAGTGCTAAGAGTAACGTATAGAAGCCGTTGATTTTTCAAAAACTTTTAATTTAATATATTATTATTTGGGGAGGCTTTGTGCTGACATCTAAAAAGGAAAGCAATAGGGTGGCGCACAAAACTCTCTATCGCCAATCATGGCAATCTGTATTTTTAGCGGCGTGTCTTTTGCCCACGGCGGCTGTTTTTGCACAAAACAGTGATACGACAAATGCCGCGATAGCGAATACTGTTCTGATCAATTCTAATCAATCAGTAACCTCTGCTGCGAATAATAGCCCGCCTGTTCGTCGTGAAAACTTGAATCTGACAGAAACACAGACAGCTTTTCTCAATCATTTGCTAGATACAATGAAAGACGAAGGCCTAATCGGCGAAAAAAAAGATATGGCACTGCATCATTTAACAGGTGAGGCTTTGATTGATGCCACCTTAGATTATGCTCGGGCAGTGCATAATGGACGACTTTCACCCAATGATTTTGATAGGAATTGGGGATTAAAGCCGGATGCTTATGATCCATGGCCTGATTTTAAAAATGCGGTCAGTAACAATACGCTGAATGACTGGGCCGGTAATTTACCCCCACCCTATTCTGGTTATAACGGCTTAAAAAATGGTCTGATGTATTACCGAGCGATAGCCGCAAAAGGTGGATGGCCTGTTATCCCTACAGGGGCAGATCTTTCTATGGGTAGCGAAGGATCGCGTGTAAGAATTTTAAAAAAGCGGCTTTCACTCGAAGATAAAGATTTGAAGGATGATGGCTCCAGCCATTTTGATGCCAAGCTAAGAGAAGCTGTCAAAAGGGCACAACAACGCTATGGGCTTAATCCTACGGGGGTAGTATCGAGACAGACGCTAGAGGCCTTAAATCAACCGATAAAATTGCGTATCCATCAGATTATGGCCAATATGGAACGTTGGCGCTGGTTACCCCGAAATTTGCCTGCCAATCGTATTCAGGTAAATATTGCTGCCGCCGTTCTGACTTTATTCGACAAGAATCAGCCTGTTATGTCCATGAAAAGTGTTACAGGTCGGCCCGGTAACGAAACCCCAATGCTGCGTTCTACGATTTATAGTGTGGTCATCAATCCACCATGGAATGTGCCAGATTCGATTGCTAAAAAAGAATTATGGCCAAAAGAGAAGGCGCATCCCGGCTATCTTCAGGCCGCTGGTTTTAAAGTTATTGGAGAAGGAAAAGGCCAAAGATTACAGCAAAAACCAGGCCCTCGTAACTCTTTAGGACAGCTTAAATTTGATTTTCCGAACACCTATTCAGTCTATTTGCATGATACGCCTGGTAGAGGGGCTTTTAACCGCTTTAGTCGGCTCGAAAGTCATGGCTGTATTAGGCTTGAACATCCGATTGCATTGGGGGAACGTTTACTAGCTTCTGATCCTACTTGGACAGGGGATCGGTTGCGTAGCGAAATTGATAAAAATGAAACGCAACGCGTTAAGTTGAAACAACCCGTTGCCGTTTTTCTTTTTTACTGGACCGCTTTTGGTAGTGGTGAAAATGCCTTAAGTTTTAGAGATGATCCTTATAAATGGGATGAATTGCTGGCTCAAAAAATTGAAACTATCGGCCAAGCAGTTCAGGGACGGTCAAACAATTGACAAATATGATATACAAATATTCTGTTTTCTCTTTTAGGGGCGTTTTTCAGTTATGAATATTCGCATGCCATGGATAGCAATGGCTTTATTAGCGGGGGTGTCTGCTACTGGCTGTTCGGATCATCAAAAAGCGGCTCAAAACCAAACTGATCATAAGACCCCTTTGACGATCAATGAAATGGAACATACCGAACCATTGAATAATGCACTACCGCCTGCGCCTGAGACAGGGCCTATGAGCAGTATGCCGCTTCCTACAAAACCGATTACCATGCCAGACGATGGCACTAAAAATCTGACGAAAAAATTACCGCCAGATCGGGTTATTGACCGCGAGGCACCGCAATCCATACGGCAAGGTTATGGAAAGACCACCAAAGATAGCCAAATTATGGCCGATGCTATGGCAACGGGTATGACGACCCCGATGACGGCCCATATTAAAGATGGTGATCGGCCTTCAGAACCTATGATCGATAATAATTATGATACACGCTACCATAAAGCGTTAAAAGAACTCTCTCCGAGTAATGTTTTAGAACCAGAAAACAAAGAAAAGAAAGAAGCAGAAGAAAAAGAAAAGGAAAAAGATCAACGCGAAAAGCAAGAGGCTTCTATGAAAGAAAATGCCATTATTGCTAATCATATTGCCTATGGATCCCGTGAAAAATAATTTTTTTAAAGAATACATCCTGAATATTTCAGGATGTATTTAATCATACCAAACATTGATAATATGATGTGGCCAATGCCATGGGCACCATAAAATAACATCTATACGGATAGATTCATCAGGGCGCATCAATCGTGGGGCGAGACTGTGAACGGCCGCAGCGACCCTTCGCAGTCGGTATTTATCAATGGCATCGTCTAAATTTTGGGCAGATCGACGGGTTTTAACTTCGATAAAGGCCAATATCCCGCCCCGTCTCGCGATAATATCGATTTCGCCCTGTTTTGTTTTAGCGCGTTTCCCATTTTTGACGATATGCCAACCATGAAATCTTAGCCACCATAAGGCGATCAGTTCTCCCATCCGACCAAGTTTTTCGGCTTTTTGCCTCTGTTTCATAGGGAAAGGTTTTTTCCTCATTTTTGAGATCGCTGCCGTAACTGCATAGCTTGATCATATAACAGTTGACGCGATAAACCTGTTTTTTTGGCAACAAGAGCAGCCGCTTTTCCTACCGGATGATCTTCTAAAGCTGCTTTTAGTAAGGTATCAACTTCTACTTTGTCAGCTTGCGCCTTTTTTTCTGGTGGAGAGACAATGAGAACAATTTCACCTTTGGGTGATTTTTCTTGATAGCGAATAATAAGTTCCGAAAGTTTTTCTGTCTGACATTCTTCAAATTTTTTTGTAATTTCTCGCACAACAGCCGCTTCACGGTCGCCCAATCCCTGCTGTAACGCTGTTAAGGTGGCAACAAGACGTGGCCCCGTCTCATAAAAAATCAAAGTAGCGGAAACCGCGGCAACTTCTTCAATTGCTGTTTTTTTGGCACCTTCTTTTGGTGGAAGAAAACCAATAAACATAAAACGGTCAGAAGGAAGTCCGGATAAGGTCAAGGCAGCAATAGCGGCGCAAGGTCCAGGAATAGTAGTAATAAAAGCGCCGGCAGCGCGGGCATCCCGTACTAGTTTAAAGCCGGGATCAGAAATAAGCGGCGTGCCCGCATCAGAAACCAGAACTATAACCTCTTGGTTAAGGCGTGATAAAAGTTGAGGACGTACATAATCAGCATTATGATCATGATAGGCGATCATTGGTCGCTTAATACCAACATGATGCAATAATTTAGCGGTTACCCGACTATCTTCTACCGCCAGAAGATCAGCTCTTTTTAGGGTATCAACGGCTCTTAGTGATAAATCAGAAAGATTGCCGATAGGGGTGGCCACGATATACAAGCCGGGACGTAGTTTGTCGGCTTGGGCGTTTAGGGGCATATCTTGATCAGGTAAAGTCATAGCCCCCTTGTCATGGCAGAGGACAAGGCCCTACCGCAATGAATAAAAGGATGAGGCAAATATGAATGCTATTCAATACCCGATTAAAAAAGCTTTTACGGTTCTTTCTGGGCTACTATTGACCACTCTGCTGGCGGGTTGTGGTGGCTCTTCTGAACCTCATCCTAATACGGTTGCGTCCAATGCGCCCCCAAAAGCACCGACGGGGACAACGACACAAATGTCCCAAACAACCTCGCCTTCAGATAATCAAGCCTTAGGCGACAGTAATGGAACCCTAACGAATACAGAGAATTCGCCCGTTCAGGTAACGCATTCTATAGCCATCATTGTTCCTTTATCGGGTCCATATGCCAATATTGGTCAGTCTATTGCCAATGCAGCGGATATGGCGGTCCGTGATATCAGTGACCGTAATACGGGTTTGAAGATAACGCGCTATGATAGTGCAAAGGGTGCCGCTGAGGCAGCCACACAAGCTATCACCGAGGGTAACAAACTCATTTTGGGGCCTCTATTACCTAGCGATGTCCGGATCATTGGGCCTATGGCCCATAATGCCAATATACCTGTGCTGACTTTTTCAAATGATACAAGCCTTGCGGGTAATGGTGTCTATACGCTGGGCTTCACACCGGTACAGGCTATTCAGCGCGTTGTAACTTATGCGATTGATCATAAATTATCTCGTTTTGCAGGGCTATTACCTAATGGTACCTATGGCCGCCGCGCTTCGGCAACGCTACTACGAACCGTAGCGAATAATGGTGGAAGCGTTTCAGGATTGGCCAATTACAATCGTAATCCGCAAGCAATAGGCGAAGCTGTTGCTAAGCTGGGGCATGATTATGATGCCGTTTTGATTGCAGATAGTGTGCGTGTCGCACGGGAGGCCGCCCCACTCGTCACCCAAACTGCCGGAACATCACCCCAAATTTTAGGGACAGAGTTATGGGCTACCGATAATAACCTTAAAACAGCCTCTTCGCTTTATGGAGCATGGTTTGCGTCGGTACCGGATACGCTATTTCGACAGCTATCGGCTAAATATAAATCTCGTTATGGGGCAGCGCCTTCGCGGCTTGCCAGCCTTGGTTATGATGCCATTCTATTAGCAGCGCGTATCGCACCCCAATGGCCATCAGAAGGCAATTTTCCAGAAAAAATGCTTCTTTCGCCCACTGGTTTTAATGGCATTGATGGTATTTTTCGCTTTAAAGCCAATGGTATCGCAGATCGCGGTTTAGCGGTTCAAAAAATTTCAGAAGAAGGTCTTTCCGTAATCGATCCTGCCCCGTCCAGTTTTGAAAAATAAACTGAACTGAAGGATAATAAAGAAAGGTCATTCTCAACAGATGACAATGACCTTTCTTGGATAAAGTTATAAGCTGGCAATAAGGATAGCACGGCTCACATCAGGCGTAATCGCATTATGTTCACCCAGTTTAGTCATACCATGCGCTTCTAATTCATGGATGAGCATATCGATGGATTCTTTACCAATATTATAATCAGATAAATGCGTTGGGATGCCCATTTCTTCGAAAAAGCTACGGGTCTTAGCAATGACAGCATCAATCCGTTCCTTTTCTGAACCGCTTTCAATATGCCAAACATTTTTAGCGTATTGCAGCAATTTGTCTTTTTTTACCTGACGCTGATTTTGAAGCAGAGAAGGTAAAATAATAGCCAAAGTGCGTCCATGATCGACCCCGAAAGCCGCCGTAATCTCATGGCCTATCATATGCGTAGCCCAATCTTGAGGCACCCCTGCTCCGATAAGACCATTGAGTGCTAACGTAGCTGTCCACATAAAATTGGCGGCAAGATCATAATTCTTCTGATCCTTCAACAGCTTGGGGCCGATATTAATCAAAATACGCAACAGACCTTCAGCAAACTCATCCTGAACCATGCCTTCTACCGGATAGGTCAGATATTGTTCGGTAATATGAACAAAAGAATCGACAATGCCATTCGCTATCTGGCGAGGCGGTAAAGTATAAACCTTCGTAGGATCGAGAATCGAAAAAAGAGGAAAAACAATTTTATTATGAAAAGCACGTTTTGCTTTTATCGATTTACGAGTGACCACACTATTAGGATTCATTTCAGAACCTGTGGCAGGTAACGTAAGGACAGTGCCCAGAGGCAGCGCCTTTTTTATCTTTTTACCGTCCGTTTCCAAAATTTCCCAAGGCTCACCTTCATAAGGCACTGCCGCAGCGACAAATTTTGTACCATCAATGACTGAACCGCCGCCGACAGCCAATAAAAAATCAATCTTTTCTTTTTTAACCTGTTCTACAGCCTGCATCAGGGTTTCATAGCTGGGATTAGGTTCAATCCCCCCAAATTCATGGATTTTACGACTACCAAGCGCTGTTTTTACTTCATCCAGCGTACCCGTCTTTTTAGCACTAGAACCCCCATATAATACCATAACGCAGGCATCTTGTGGTATCAGGGTATCGAGCTTTGCAATACTATCTTTACCAAAAGCGATATGCGTTGGATTATAGTAGTCAAAATTCAGCATAAATCTTCTTTCATCTTATTGAGCCTACTTCCTCTTGGTGGTTTCAGCTGCGTTGTTGTCTATTTGGCTTTTCAAAGACATGCTGCAAGGTTGGTTACAAAAATTTTGGAAAAAAATACTGAATGGTTTCTATATTTATTTTAGTTTTTATCAGCGATGCTTTTTAAATATGCGACAGAGATCATTTAAATTAACATTATAGTCTTATCGCGCGTGGGGTATCGGAGGATAATTTATGACACAGGCGATCATGCAGGAAGTCGTTATTCGCGAGGCGGGCGGGCCCGAAATGCTGTCTCTACAAGACGCAGTGATACCGGAACCCAAAGCAGGGGAATTACTGATCCGAATTCATGCGGCAGGTGTTAATCGACCGGATATTCTTCAACGTATGGGGCAATATCCCCTTCCCCCTGATGCCTCCCCTGTCCCCGGTCTTGAAATCGCAGGCGAGGTTATAGCCTTTGGAGAAGAAGTTACGGGTTTTAAAATTGGGGATAAGGTTTGCGGCCTGACTAATGGAGGAGGCTATGCCGAATATGGCCTTATTCCAGCAGAACAAGCCCTGCCCATCCCCAAGGGCATCTCAATGATAGAAGCGGCCGCAATACCAGAAACCTATTTTACTGTTTGGGCAAATCTTTTTGATATTGGGCAGGCAAAAGCCGGTGAAACGGTTTTAATCCATGGAGGAAATAGCGGCATTGGCACTACGGCTATTTCCCTGGCAAAGGCTTTTGGTCTATCAGTTTTTACGACAGTAAGTAGTGCAGAGAAAGCAGCGGCCGTTGAAGCCTTAGGCGCATATTCTATCAATTATAATAAACAAGATTTTTTAGAGGTCATTAAGGAAAAAACCGAGGGTAAAGGAGTCGATATTATCCTTGATATTATTGGAGGCCCCTATTTTTCACGCAATATGAAATCCTTGGCCTTTGGGGGACGATTGGTAATTATCGGATCAATGGGTGGACGCATTGCCGATAAATTTGATCTGTTACCTTTGATCTTTAAACGCGCAACAATAAGCGGTTCAACCATGCGTGCAAGAAGCCGTGAAGAGAAAGGTAAAATTGCTTTTTCTCTCAAAGCACAAGTGTGGCCATTATTGGAAAAAGGTAAATGTATTCCCTTAATCGACAGGGTCTTCCCGCTAAAATCGGTAAAAGAAGCCCATGAACGGATGGAAAGTCGACAACATTGCGGAAAAATTGTTTTAACGATGCAACCGTAAAATAACAGCGGATCTTCGAGGTATAAAGAGAGGGTCAAGTCCTATAAAACTTAACCCTCCTTTATAAAGATGAACGGATAAATGCTCAAAAAATGTTACAAAATTTAAGGCAGAACAGGATAAATTATAAAACGGATTAAAGAATAGCGAGATGCTGTTTTCTAGTCGGTGCAGGAAAGATTTTATCGAGTTCAGCCAATGTCGCTTCATCCAGATCTATTGAAAGAGCATCAAAATTCTCTTTAACATGGGCAATATGGCTGGCTTTAGGAATAACCATAATATCAGGTTGACGCAGAATCCACGCTAAGCTCAGCTGTGCCGGCGTAATATCATGTTCTTTTGCTAACTGAAGCAGGGCATTATTCTTGAGTAAACGCCCTTGTTCGACGGGGCTATAAGCCATGATAGGAATCTTGTGTCGCCTTAACCAAGGTATAAGATCATATTCCGGCCCACGTCTGGTTAGATTATAGAGAATTTGATCTGTTGTGCAGTCTTTTCCCCCCGCCGCAATCCATTCTGCCATATCATGGGTATCAAGATTGCTGACCCCCCATCGCTTAATTTTACCCGCCTGCTGTAAAGCTTCCATTGCTTCTATGGTTTCAGAAAAAGGCACACTACCCCGCCAATGCAAAAGATAGAGATCAAGATAATCTGTCCCTAATCGTTTTAGGCTGGCTTCACAGACTTGGGGCATCAATTTTTGGGAAGCATTTTGCGGATAGGCTTTGCTGACCAGAAATAAACTATCGCGAGGCGTACCTTTAATTGCCTCTCCGACACAGCTTTCTGCCGCGCCTTCCCCATACATTTCTGCCGTATCGATCAAAGTCATGCCCAAGGCGATACCGGCCTGCAAGGCAGCGACTTCGGCCCCACGATTGCTAGAGCTACCCATCATCCATGTGCCTTGCCCTAAAGCTGGCACTTTTTTACCATCAGGCAGCGTTACATATTTCATCTTATCCTCTTTATGGCAGCAATTGGGAAAGACAGTCTATCAAACCCTAGCCGAGTCCATGAAGAAGATAACGTTCTGATAGCGATTGTAATTTTTAGAATTAAGGAAACATTAAATTATACTATTTTTCTTTTTGCAAGATTTATTTTATTATAAAAAATCAAAGCAATCCACAAAGAATAGTTTGTAACAAGATTATGCGCATCTCAATGCTATGAGATATTTATTTTATCAACAGCCCCCAAAATATGGGGACAGCAACAGATAAATAGAACAAGGGGGGATTAAATAAGGCGGCTGGTGGAGCTGAGGGGAATCGAACCCCTGACCTCTGCAGTGCGATTGCAGCGCTCTCCCATCTGAGCTACAGCCCCGCCTATTCTGGGCATGTTCTTAACCGCCCAATAGGGATCTTGCAACTATCCTTTTTTGTTTTTTAAAAATTTTCATAGAAACAAAGTCTGATTTTCTAGCTTCCAAAAACAAGGCGATACCATTCCCTTAAATGGTTTAAGCGGTGGTCTTACGCTAGGCGCTATAGAAACCTCTGATTATCATCCACAAAGCTGTAATGATAAGGGGAATTGACCAGAATTCCATCGGCTGAAAGAGAAATTGATGCGGAGCCGAATAGAAAATTTTTGAGAATAAATGACCCTGAACCGGAATAGCATACCGATTACAATATCGCCCGACAAACCAATTTATAATAGCTGCGATAAAAAAAAGACCACTAAAAACAAAGGCATCATTGCTCTTCAAGTTTATCTTTTTTACCCAATAAAATCCCGGATAAACTACTAAAATAATGATAAAAAGCGTGAGAAGCCCCTTACCTTTGAACTGGATAATCATGTTATTCCTCTATCTATAGAATAGAGCACCTAACCTATTATGGTAGCCCAATATTATCCCCTTATCCGTTCATCCAAACATTTACCCATTATTATCTTCAGATGTCTTTTGAGATCGCGCTATTTCGGTGAAGAGTTGATCCAACACTGTAGAATGCTGAATACTCCAATCATAAAGCATTTCGATTGGCTCGACAAAAATATGGCCGCGTGGTGTTAAACGATATTCAACATTGGGCGGCATAATCTGATGCACTATACGTTCAATCAAGCCTGCGCTTTCCAGTTCCCGTAGTGTCTGCGTCATCATCTTTTTAGATAGCCCCGGAATACTGCGTAGTAGTCGTCCCGGACGAGAGGCCCCGCCCAACAAATGCAATCCGTGAAGAATCATAGTTGTCCACTTACCATTGAACAGACGCAATATCCGACGTGGAGCACAATTTTCGTCAAAAGGGGCGGTCCGATATTCTGAAGGTAAAGATATAGTCATGTAATAGGGAACCTTTTGGTACCTAGGGCACAATATAGTGCCGTCTAGTACAAGAAATACCAAGGGTACACAGTCCAGAAAATAACAAAGTAATCGAATCATCTGGAAGGATATTGTTGTGACTTATACAGCGCTTGTTGTTGGGGCGACCGGTATCGTTGGTCAAAATCTGGCAATGCGGCTCGCAGCAGAAGGCTGGGTCGTTTATGGATTGGCGCGTCATCCGCGTCAGGATATGGCCCCCATTATTCCCATTGCCGCAGATCTACTGGATATAGAGAGCCTGAAAAAGGCACTGTTAAATATTAAACCGACCCATGTATTTTTCTGTTCATGGCTACGGCAAGAAACCGAGACCGAAAACCGACGCGTTAATAGCGCAATGCTGCGGCATGTATTTGCAGCATTACCTGATCCTTATGCTTTATCCCATGTAGCGTTGACTACAGGTCTAAAACATTATCTCGGGCCATTCGAAGCCTATGCCAAAGGCACCCCCCCAGAAACGCCCTTTCGCGAGATGATGCCAAGACTGAATGTAGAAAATTTCTATTATGATCAAGAAGACGCGCTCTATGAAGCGGCTGCACAATACGGATTTTCATGGAGTGTGCATCGACCCAGCACCATTATTGGCTATGCCCTTGGAAATGCGATGAACATGGGCATTACATTAGCTGTTTATGCGGCGATCTGTAAGGAAACAGGACGACCTTTTGTTTTTCCCGGTTCGCCCACACAATGGCATGGCTTGGTAAATGTTACCGATGCGCGCCAGCTTGCCCGACATCTTTTATGGGCAGCCACAAATTCAGCTGGTAAAAACGAAGCATTCAATATTGTTAACGGAGATGTCTTCCGCTGGAAATGGCTCTGGCCTCAATTAGCAGCATGGTTTGGCATTGAATCGGCAGCATATTCTGGACAGGCCCTGTCATTGGAACGACAGTTAGCCGCCGATACAGAAATATGGAAAGAAATCAGTCTAAAATATGGATTGAAAGAAGCGCGTATAAGTCATCTGACCTCCGCATGGCATACAGATGCCGATCTGGGTCTTCCGATTGAAAATATTACCGACATGAGCAAAAGCCGAAAGCTCGGATTTACCGCTTATCAGTATTCACCGGACTCTTTCATCGATTTATTTACACGCTTACGGGCAGAGCGTCTTATCCCCTAGATCTAGGATGGGTCTGTCGTTATCTGGTGTTTCAAATTTTATGAAGTGAATTGTATCGGGTTAAAATACGCTTTTTTAACCCGATATTTAATTTTGGATCTCTGACCAAAACGAAAGGGATTAAGGCTAGTCATTTTGGTCGTATCGCTTGAAGATAGGCCTTTTGATAATAATCCTGATCCAATAAAATATTAATCTTTCAAAGATATTTATTAATTCCATAAATTTTCATAATATCCGAATAAAAAATAATGAACTTTTTAGAGTTAGAACAGTTTTATAAAAGATAATTTTTTGTGATTAAAAATCAAAATGGATAGACCAATTTATGGATAAAATTCAGCATTTTAAAATAAACATTGCTGATTTTAATTTAAGATATTATTGAATTGTACTTTAATAATATTTAGATTTTCTAATAAATTAAGTTTTCGAAGGTCATTTAATGTTTAAGAAAAACCATTTAAAATCCTTTCTTCAACATGCGCCATTACTTTTATTACCAGCCTTGGCGACATCAGCTTTTGCCCAATCTGAAGGACGGTTGCCAGAAGGTACAAAGCCACTTCATTATGAAATTTCAGTAGCGCCTAACGCCAAGGATCTAAATTTTACCGGTCGTGAAACCATCACCGTGGATGTTCAAAACCCGGAACAACAGATCACCCTTAATTCAGCAGACCTGACTATCAATGGCATTAAGCTGGATGGTCAAACTGTAAATTGGAAATTAGAGCCTGCGGCGCAACAACTTCTTATTAATGCCCCCAATAATGGTATATCCGTAGGCCAGCATCAATTGGTTATCGACTATCGGGGTAAAATCAACCAGTCGGCGGCAGGTCTATTTGCCGTTGATTATCAAGATAGCGCGGGCCCGCAACGAATGCTGGTTACTCAGTTTGAACCGGCAGATGCCCGTCATTTCGCACCGATGTGGGATCAACCAGATGCCAAAGCAACCTTTACGATGGCGGTTACGGCGCCTTCTGATGAGTTAGCTTTTTCGAATATGCCTGTTGTGGCAACTGAAAAAAATGGCAAAGACTTAATTACGACCCGTTTTGCTGAAACGCCCAAAATGTCGAGCTATCTATTGTTCTTGGGGGTAGGTAAACTTGATCGAAAGACAGTAAAAGTCGGCAATACGGAAGTCGGTATTATTACCCGTCGGGGTGCTGCCGATCAGGGCGATTACGCCCTGAATGCCGCTTCCCAGATTTTAAATTATTATAACGACTATTTCGGGACGCCTTTTCCTTTACCTAAAATGGATATGATCGCCGTACCGGGTACGTCACAGTTTTTCTCGGCAATGGAGAATTGGGGCGCTATTATGTATTTTGATCGAGCCGTTCTGTTCGATCCAAAACGCAGTCCAGATAGCGCGCATCAGTATATCTTTAATGTAGTTGCCCATGAAATGGCGCATCAGTGGTTTGGTGACCTTGTCACCATGAACTGGTGGGATGATCTGTGGCTTAATGAAGGTTTTGCTTCATGGATGGCCGCAAAAGTTACGGGTGATCTTAACCCCAACTGGAATATCCCTGCCCAGACTGTTGCTTATACGCGCCAAGCAGCCCTTGCCGTTGATGCCAAATCAACGACTCATCCTATTATTCAGCATATTGCTACCGTGGATGAAATTGATCAGGCCTTTGATACAATTACCTATTCTAAAGGTCAGGCTGTTATCGGTATGATTGAAGCGGCGATTGGGCCCGATCGTTTCCGTGATGGTCTTCGTCATTACATGGCTACGTATAAATATACGAATACGACGACAGATAACCTTTGGGGTGCTTTAAGCCAAGCTTCGGCACAGGATGTAAAACGTTTTGCCGATAGCTTTACGTTACAAGGGGGAGTGCCTTTAATCCGTTCCAGTGAGCCAACTATCGCTGGGGGCATTACACGGATCAATCTTTCACAGGATCGTTTTGCTTTAGATCCAGCCTCACATACGCCTCGAGATTGGTTCGTTCCAGTAGCCATGTCGGCGGCCGGGCAGGAAAAACCAGCAGCAACCTTTACGATCAGTGGCCCGTCTTATCAGTCTGTCCATGCTACGATTGATACACTCCCGATCCTTAATCCTGGACAATTCGGCTATTATCGAACGCTTTATGCTCCACAGCATTTTAAAGCGTTAAGTGATAGATTATTGACCTTGCCGCTTTCAGACCAGATCGGCTTTGTCAGCGACAGCATGGCTTTGGCAAGCGGCAATTATCAGTCTCTTGACCGTCATTTGGCACTTTTAGGCCAAATAACGCCGGATGCTGATCCTTTATTATGGAATGTGGTACTGCAACAGCTAGATGGTTTTGATAAACGGCTTGATCGTACCACCCTTCAACCGGCTTATCGAAGCAGAGCTATTGCACTCTTAAAGCCTCAGTTAAATCGTGTTGGATGGGCAGTTACACAGGGTGAATCCACCTCAACAGGTGAATTACGCGAAGATGTTATCCCGTTGTTAGGGCGTTTAGGCGATAAGGATACGATCGTAGAAGCGCGTCGCTATCTGAGCAACGGCCTTGATACGATCCCGCCCTCTATTCGGGAAGCCGTTTTAAATGTTGTTGGCTATAATGCTGATAAAGACATGTGGGACAAGCTGCATGATATGGCGAGATCTGAAAAAGATCCTAATGGAAAATTTCAGCTTTATACGGCCTTAGCAACAGCCAGAAATGACGAACTGGCCAGACGGACACTTGACCTCGCTTTATCTGATGAGGCTAATGTGCCTACACGTGCAGCTTTGATTTCAGCCGTAGCGCGCAATCATCCTGATCTGGCCTTTAACTGGGCAGTAGATCATGGCGATAAGGTTAACGAACTGATTGAAGAAACGGCACGCGCGCGCTTTATTGTCAATTTAGCGATTACCGGTGACAATCCTTCTTTAGCAGCAAGCGTGAATGCTTATGCCCAGAAGTATTTACCAGAACGCTCACGGCAGACAGCACAGCGTGTCTCTAACCAGATATTGTATAACAATGTTCAGCGCACCCTGCTTACCCCTGCTTTACAGCGTTGGGTGGGTGCATAAATAAATAAGGTATTTTAAAATAATAAAAGCCTCGCCCTTTTAAAGGGCGGGGCTTTTTACTGCGTGACGAAATTTAATTTTAATGTTCTAACGGAGACTTTTGATGCTTATGATTGCAGAAAATCGAATAGAGCAGCGCGCTCCCAATAAAAGCGATTCCACTTAAACCGCTAATCACTTCTGGCACCTCGATTTTAACGTTAAGGGCTGTAATAAAAGCCAGAGTAACAATGGCGTAAAAAGCGCCTGCTTCCAGATAGGCATATTGGGAAAGATGCCCTCCCTGTACCAGTGCAACCGTTAAAGAACGCACAAACATTGCCCCGATACCCAAGCCGATAGCAATCAAAACAATATCATTCGTAACAGCAAAAGCCCCAATTACACCATCGAAAGAAAAAGAGGCATCCAGAAATTCAAGATAGATAAAAGTGGCAAGGCCAGCGCCACTTTTGGGACGCCCTATAGCATGTTCTAGTCTTTCTAAAAGAAAGTAAGCGCCCATTCCACACAAAGCAGCGATCCCAAAATGATAGGCATCATCCCAGTTAAAGCATACGATGAAACTACCGAGGATAGCGATCGTAAGCCAATAAGAGATAAAAGGAATGTGATTAAGCTTCATTAAAGGATTCTCGATCCAGCGAATCCATACCGGCTCATGAACCCCTTTGACGAAGAAACTAAGCCCAACCAGCATTAAAAAAGCACTGCCGAAACCGGCAATACTGGCCTGCGCCTGTATCATGACCTGTTCATAAAGAGGATGATTAAATAGAGCGATTTGGGTGGCCTCCCAAGGATTAACCCACGCCGAAAAAGAAACGATTAATAGAGGAAATAGAATCCTCATTCCAAGGACAGCGATCAGCATACCCCATGTCAAAAAATATTTCTGCCATTTAGGACTGAGTGTTTTTAAGACAGAAGCATTAACAACGGCATTATCAAAACTGAATGCTGTTTCTAATATACTTAATAAAAAGGCTAAAAAAGCAGCATTCAAACCGGCAGAAATTTGATGAGCTTGCGAATAATAGCCAAAAACAAAAGCGGTTATTAACCCTAAAAATGTTACGATAAAAGATTCACGGAAGTGTTTTAACATGCCATTATTATCCTGCCCGAAAGAAGTGCTGCCTCTTAAAGGTCTATTGGCAAGATTATGGCCTCAAAAAAAGCCCGTTATCGTTCTTTTCTTCTTTCAAAATGTTAACAAAGGCTTCGGGATTAAAAATATTGCCGCTGTTCACGAAAACAGCGGCAATAAAAGTTGCAAAAATATCGATCTAAAAAACTAGAAGATCGTTTTTACTTTAGCCACGTCGGATTTACCACCGAGAGCCTGGGTTTCCAACAATTTGTTGAAGGCTCTCGTATGGTTAGAGTTGATATGAGTCTGGAAAGCCGCTTCGTTGCGATAAACTTCATAAACAACATAACTGTTGCTTTCGTCAGGATTCGAATAAGGCATGAAGACTACATTGCCTCGTTCAGCGCGAACCTGCATTGCCAAATTCTTCAGTTCTTTACCAACCGTATCATAATATTGTGGCTGGGTGTGCATTGTCGCAATAACCGTTACATAGGCACGGTTATCAGCAATAACTGAAGGCTTAGCCGAAACAGGGGCCATGAAAGCAGAAGTTGCCCCAACTGCGGCTAAACCCAAAGCAGCATATTTATAAAAAGAACGTAACATTATAACCATGTCCTTAAAGTATTATTTTTATTATAAAATGTTTATAAAATTAGGAAAAACTAGAAGATTGTTTTTACCTTGGCCACATCGGATTTACCGCCAAGAGCCTGCGTTTCCAACAATTTGTTGAACGATCTTGTATGGTCAGAGGTAATATGCGTCTGAAAAGCCGCTTCGTTACGATAGACCTCATAAACAACGTAACTGTTGCTTTCATCAGGATTGCTATAAGGCATAAAGACAACATTGCCTTTTTCAGATCTGACCTGCTGAGCCAAAGCCTTCAGCTCTGTGCCAACCGTATTATAATATTGTGGTTGGGTGTGCATTGTCGCAATAACCGTTACATAGGCAGGGTTATCAGCAATAACCGAAGGCTTAGCCGAAACAGGCGCCATGAAAGCAGAGGTCGCCCCAACAGCGGCTAAACCCAAAGCGGCATATTTATAAAAAGAACGTAACATTATAATCCTCGTCCTACTTTTAGTGGGATATTTATTTTAGACCCACTCTATATATTTATACTATCATTACGCATGATATTTTAGAGAATATCACTGACTTCTAATACTTGTGATTTACCACCTTTAGCTGCCGTTTCCAGCATTTTATTAAAGGCTCTCGTATAGTGAGCATTCACATGCTGTAAAAAAGCGGTTTCATTCTGATAGATTTCATAAACAATGTAGCTATGACTTTCAGAAACATTCCGATACGGCATAAAGGTGACATTGCCCGGTTCCGCTCTGACCTGTATGGCCAAATCACTTAGGCCTTTTTCGACTTCATCGTCATACTGAGGTAAAGCATGAATGACAGCGACGACCGTTTTATACTCTTTTTTATTTGGCATTGCTGCACCTATCACATGAATTATTCTGTCAGAGCGACAGGACAAATAACGAATCCTGTCAGCGCCTAAGAAACGCTTATAAAACAGAAAAGTAATTATCATTATTTATAGATTTTTATAATGAAATGTAATTCAAATACTTCTTTTATAAAATGACGCAATTTACTCTGGCGAAGAGAATATCGCTTTATCTGCGTTATAATTATAATTAGTTACTGTTGGATAAGCGAGTACGATCCCTTCCTTTTCCAACCTTTTTAAAATATTGATGCAGGCTTGGGTCCTCGCTGAAAAATAATCATCTGGTACGCCTGACTGGACATCACAAACTATTTCAAAATCGAAAGATGAAGCCCCGATCCCTTTCATACAACTTCGAACAACCTTACAAAGCGTAATTTGGCTTATTTCCTCCCGCAATATCGAAACCAATTTTTCGCATTCGGTCGGCGTAGTTGAGCAGACAACACCAATTTGCAAAGAAAAACGCTGACGTGTTTGTTCACTAAGATTATGCATTTCAAGGTTAACAAGCATATTGTTAGCGACAATAATTTCTTCCCCTGTGCCTGCGCGAATACGGGTCGTTTTAAGACCTATCCTTTCCACTGTTCCACTTGAATCTTTCCAGCTGATAATATCTCCTTTTCTAAAAGGCTGATCAAAAATGATTACTAAGGCCGAAAACAGATCGTCAAAAATACCTTTAGCCGCTAAACCAATAGCGATACCTCCGATCCCCAGACCCGCAATTAAACCAGTGACATTCACGCCTAAATTATCGAGAATGACGATGGCGGCGACAAGGAAAAGCGCCAAGGAAACTAAAAGTTGGATAAGGTTAAGGGCATTATCAAGATTACGGTTAGTATTATTAGCTTGTTCTACCCGATAGGTTATCAATCCCAAGATGAGCTGTCTTGCCCAAATTGCAAATTGTAGCGTACTCGCAATCACCCATAAAAATTGTATGGTCTCGTAAATACGTTCGGAACTACCCGTGTAACTGGTGATTAACCGCAGGGTTAGTATCGCCAAAAAGAAAATATTAGTCCGGCCAACGGCTTCACCGACAATAGTAGTCCATTCACTAAGAAAAGCGCTACGTTTTAAAAAACGCTCTGCCATACGTCTTAAGGTCAAAAGACCAAAAAAGAGCAAGATGCCAATGGTCATAGCGATCAGGAGCTGAATATAATGCTGAGAAAACCACTCCGTTATTTGATGATGCATTAACGCTATTTCTTCTGGTGAAGTCAGCACCCCGTTGTCTGTTTGCTGCGGCATTCTTTTCCCCGAATAAAGAATAAACTGTTAAATCAACTTTTAAGTGATGGAATAATGTCGATAAAAAATAGAATACCACAGGATAAGATAATATTTTTATGAAATGGGTCAGAATGAAACGTTAATTATTTTATCGTTTTTATCCAATATAGCCTTATTCGACATAGGCGGTCCGATAGAAAACCCAAGGAGAAAGCCCCCATGATAGCTGTAGGAAAAAATTATGGTGATAACCGCAGCAAAGAAAAGATACTTATCGGATTTTCTTCTATATCCTTAGCGCTAGCTTCTTTCGCTTTCTTGATCGCGATGCCTCCTGATATTTTATCAAATTGGGAAAATGTCGTAGGGTTAACACGTTTTACGTCATCTACAACACTCTTGGCCCGACTAGCTTTAGCGATTCCCCTAGCGACGATAACAGGAGGGTCTACAGCCCTTATAATGGTGACGCTATTTGCTTATTTCCGCCATCAGATAGAATCTTCCTTGAAAAAAGAAGATCAAACAGAGGATATTTATACACAGACCTATTTTGAGCAGGATTATCGAAATCAGGTTCAAAGCGAGATAGAATTATCCAATATTTTTTATGAAAAAAAAGAATCTGATAAAAGAGCACAATCGCCGATTTCACAGATAAAAGAAAAGCGAATAAATCAAGAAAGCCTTTCGACTTCTCCCTTTTATAAACCAAAGGAAAATCCAGAGGCCGCCGTTATCATTGATGAGAAAAGCGGAGAGTCCCTTTCCTTATCATCAGATACACTTCACAAAAACGCTCAGGCTAAAAATTTAGAAGTTATAGTATTTATTGATAAAAAATCTGAAGTAGATGGAATTCATCTTCAAACAAAAGAAGATATTTCTTCTAAATCCAGAAATAACTATCATGATATAGAAGGCAAAAAAGAAGGAGAGCACCCTATCGATTCAGAAAAAGTTCTTTCTGACGATGTCCAGTCCTCTCCTTCTTCAAAAGAAATAACATCAGAAGAAGACGCCTTATTATTATCTTCCGAGTATATTTTTCAAAAACCGATACAGGATTCTCCCGATCATGTATCGCCCGATCCAGCTTTTGTAAAACTACTGCAATCAGACCGTGATCAAGCCCTTTATCAAGCACTGCATCTTTTAAACGAAATGCGACGGAATGTAACGATCGTGCTTAAAAAACCTAAAAATACACCAATATCATAAATTATAATTTAACATTTTTAACATTATCGATAAAATTGTTAATAATTCTGACATCTAATCTAGGTCATTTTTAGATAGAAACATTGTGATGGGAAAGGATAAACGGAGCATCTCTTTTTTCCCGTCTTAGAAGCGCTCCATGCTGTTCAAGGTAGGTAAGGACGCGACTAAGCGTACGACGACGGGGTTCTCTTCCACGGCGTAAATCCAGCACAAATCGGGGATCATTTAAAGCATCACGACCAAAACGCGTTGGCGTCATACCCGTTGCGCTTAAATATTTTTCAATTTTGCCGAGTAAATACATAGCAATAACTCCTTTTCAAATTTACTGTTTTTAACTCTTTGTTCCCCTTATGTTCTCAATAGTTTCCTACTTGTCCATCGCTTTTCTAAATTTATTCCACCATTTTGAATTTTTTTCTTTTTAGAAGCATATAGTTGCTTAATTTTTAGGGAATCCTTGCCAGAAAAGCCTAAATTTTTAGGATGATAGTAGCGAAAAGATAACAAATAATTAAATTTGACAAAATTTAGACAATTTCTTTGAAAAATTACATTTTTACACCCAAAAAAGCCAAAAGGACACGCTTTTGCGCTTTCACAAAGAGCGCGAATTATTAAAGCAATTTTGTAATTTATTTATATCCGAAATGGATGAAGTTATACAATGCTTAACTGATAATAGTAGGAAGCGAATTATGCATTAGCAGGGGAAGTGCTACATTTTCCTGCACACGGAGTCTTTCGGGTAGTCTACGCCCCGTTTTTGAAAATGCGCGTTCAACAGCGGGTATTTCATATAATTTTACCCAAAAATGCTGCAATTGGGGCGGTCTGACTTCAGAAAATACGCCTGTAGGTTGTAAAACTTTTAAAAGAGAATCGGACTGGAGCGGATTCTGTAAGGCTTGAAGCGTAAAATTAACGGCCTCTTTTGGCTTCCCAGCGCAGAATAAAGCTTCAACCACAGCTTGAGCATTATTTAAATGGCTCTGCACCATCTCGATTGCCATTTGGCCAGCCTGGGCCCTTTGACCCAACTGCATCATGGAGCAAACTGCGCTGCGTTGAAACCAAGCAATTTCTTTAGAGGTTAGAGAAAGGTCAAGATTAGAAAGCATTTTTTCTGAAAGCGTGCGGGCTTCATAATAACGGCCAGATTGATTGAGCCATTCTGCTAATTTGACATCAGCATGCAAAACCTCTGGATTACGAGCAGGGTCGAGCATACTAATTTGTTGCAAACGAAAAATAGGTGCTGAAATTTTTCCAGACGTCGTCAACGCTAACTGAGCATTAGTCGCTGCCACGATTCCTTTTATAGTAATTTCATTACTGTCACTGATGATTTGAAAGGATTCGCCTAGGCGAACTGCGTCTTCAAAACGGCCAGAAAGCGTAAAAGCGTGTATCGATTGATCGATAAAAAGCGGATTGTCTGGCTGATCCGATAAAGCCCTTAGCCAAAAGCTAGAGAATTGAGTAATTTTTTCTTGGCTATGGACTCCAAGATGGCGTTCGATCTCTGGCCAAATAGCCTCATAATCGCGCGATATAGCCATTTCTATCAGACGTTCAGGATCATTGATTTCACTTAGAAAGTCCGCAGCATCTTCCACCTGATGCTTTTTTAAATAAACTGAAATAGCCTTCTTAATAAGAGAATCCCGAACATCGGGGCCCGCTGATATTCCCCAGCTACTATGAACTAATCCAAGAACCAGTTTTTGCCAAAGCGCTTGTCTGTTGGGCGTATTATTCTGATTGAGAATGGCCTGAACCATATCTGTTTCAAAATGATCAACCCTTGCCGGATCCTTATCGGTCAATAAAAGCAAACGTTCTCCAGCCGCGGAAAAGTCATCAGATGCTAATGCTATTAAAATACCAACACTAATAACCGCACCATTTTCGGGCTCAATAGCCTTAATATCTTCATAGGTGGTTGGAATTTGGGTGTCATAGCCCAAGGTAGCCAGACAAGGAATGCGTAGTAATTGAGCAGCGACGCGCTCATGCCCTTTCAAAGAAGGAATGATAGGATCCAGCAACGCCAGTGAAGCCGGACAATTATTCTCATGGGTAAGCTTGGTCGCCTGTTCCATTTTGTCCCGTAGCCGGTCAGGGGATAAAGTGAATGCAATCCTATTAGATTTATCAGAAGGAGGTGTCTGGGAAGAGGTATCATTTCGTAGAGTACTAACCGCCGAACTAGGCGAAACATCAGCAGAGAAAGTCTTACCCGCTATTTCTTCATTGTTTGATGTACCAACAGTTACATCTTTATTCTCTTTTTCTTCTGCTCTATAGTTGATAGCCAATAGCATTTTTAAAGAAGTAGGTTCCTTGGCACTTACAACCGTCGCTATAAAAGGAATTACTGTCCTTATTATAAGAACAGGTACATTGAAAAATAACTTCGATAGAATACGCATCAATGCACCTCAAATATCGGGTCTGACATTCACCACGACTAAAGAAAACGCTTTTAAAGCATCGCGGGTTCATTCATTTTTTTCTTTTGTCAGCAAAAAACGATAACGCACTTGCAATAAAAACGATTTTCAGGCTTTTCGCAAAGAGCCGATTTTAAAGATAGTCTCCATAAATATCTTTATGAGAGGGGCAAACAAAATCAGGAAAGAATTGTGGCGCGTAAAACAGAATCAACGCTGAAAAAAAAGCGAGATCTTAGCCAGTTACGAATGATATGGCAGTTTGCCAGTCGGTATCCGGGATGGATTGTCGCGGCTTTATTCGCCCTTATTCTGTCTTCAACAGCGACTATTTCAATACCCGCTGGGTTTCGATTAGTAATCGACCGTGGCTTCAATGACCATAGCAATAGTGGCGATATAAACCGTTATTTCTGCTACCTATTAGGCATTGTTGTCGTGTTAGCTTTCGCGACAGCAGTGCGCTTTTACTGCGTATCATGGCTCGGCGAACGGGTAATTGCCGATATTAGAACGGCTGTCGACCGTCATTTGATGCGGATGCCGCCCGTCTTTTTTGAGCATAATCGCCCTTCAGAAATTGCCTCGCGTATAACGACCGATACGACCCTTATTGATCAGATTATCAGTTCAACCGTTTCGGTCGCGCTTCGTAATCTTATCACAGGCTTAGGCGGCACACTTTATCTCTTAATGTTAGCGCCCCATCTAACAGCCCTTTTATTGTTAGGGATTCCTGTTGTGGTCGTGCCGATTATTGTTCTTGGACGGCGATTGCAAAAATTGTCCCGCAAGAGTCAAGATCGCATCGCTGATCTAAGCAGCCTTATTATAGAAACGTTGGGCGCTATAAAAGTAGTGCAGGCTTTTGGGCAAGAGACAAGGGAGGCTATCCGTTTTCATCAGGCGGTACAAACGGCTTTTCAGGTCGCAAGAAAGCGCATTACGCTTCGCGCTTTTATGACAGCAATTATTATCCTGTTAATTTTCACAGCGATTATTTTAATCATGTGGCGCGGAACTTTGGACGTTGCTGCGGGTCGAGTATCCGGAGGGACAATTGCTGCCTTTGTTTTAACGGGTGGAGTCGTAGCCGGTGCTTTTGGCGCGTTAAGTGAGGTATATGGGGATTTATTGCGAGGTGCTGGAGCAGCCAGCCGCCTCAATGATTTATTGGCTGAAGAACCGGCTATTTATTCTCCCAAACACCCCAAAAAATTACCGCAATCGGCTGAAGGCACGCTAGATTTTTCCGAAGTATCTTTTTATTATCCCTCTCGCCCTGATAACTATGCGCTTAAGGATTTTAATCTGAAAGTAAAAGCGGGGGAGAGATTGGCCATCATTGGCCCGTCTGGTGCTGGGAAAACAACGCTCTTTCAACTTATTCAACGTTTTTATGACCCAGAATCAGGAAGTATTTCGCTTAATGGCATTGACTTACGAGAGGCTTCTTTAAGTGATCTTCGATCCAAAATAGCCGTTGTTCCCCAAGAGACAGTCATTTTTGCAGCCTCAGCGCGAGATAATCTGCGTTATGGGCGTTGGGATGCCAAGGATGAAGAAATATGGCAGGCTGCCCGCGCAGCCAATGCGGAAGAATTTTTAAAAACTCTTCCCCAAGGGTTAGACAGTTTTCTAGGAGAAGGTGGCGCCCGTCTTTCAGGTGGTCAACGGCAACGTATTGCTATCGCGCGTGCTTTATTACGCGATGCACCTTTATTACTTCTGGATGAGGCAACCTCTGCGCTTGATGCCCAGTCGGAACAAGCTGTACAACAGGCTTTAGAAAAATTGATGAAGGGGCGTACCTCTATTATTATTGCCCATCGACTATCCACTATTCGCTCGGCGGATCGTATCATCGTTATGGACCAAGGCAAAATTGTTGAAGAAGGTACCCATGATCAATTAATAGCCAAAGCGGGTCTTTACGCGCGCCTTGCGCAGTTACAATTCCATAATCTGGCGTAATTCAGATATATTTAATAAAGGCCAAAATAGTTTTATCTCCTTTTAGGAAGGAAAGTCATGTCATTTAGAATGATTAATGCTATGGCTTTTTACTAAAGGGGGCATTGTTCTATTCTAAAATTTAGAGGCCAATTTTGCCTACCGCTCTTAATAATTACCGAACGCTTTCTTCACCCACCCGCTATTTTTCTCTGTGGATTATTATCGGCTGGGGTATTGTCCTTTTTTTATTAAAAAATCGTATCGGTCTTATATTTACGCATATTCCGATTGATTATAACGAAGGATGGAATGCTTATTGGGCAGAACGTGCCATAGGCCTGGTTCAGGCGCCCCTTTATCCCAATCCTCAGAACAGTCTTATTTTTAATAATTATCCCCCACTTTCTTTTTATATTGTAGGCTGGATTGGGTATTTCCTCGGCGATATGGTTTTTGCAGGCCGGATTGTGGCTCTATGTGCATGGTTATTAACGGGTTATTTTATTTTTAGGCTGATTCAGAAAGCTGGGGGCGACAAGATCAGCGCTCACAGCGGCAGTTTATTATTTTTGATATACAGTAGTTATTTTTTTCGTGATTATATCGCAATGGATGATCCGCAATGGTTAGGCCATGCCTTTATGTTAGGTGGCTTAATGTTTTTATTGCCAGCGTCTCAGTTATCACCCTTACGCGTCGTAATAGCCGCCGCGTTGTTTATAATTGGCGGTTTGGTAAAGCATAATTTATTAGCCCTACCCTTTGCTGTTACCTGTTGGCTCTTTCTACGTGATAAAAAATTAGCGCTTTTGTGGGTAACAACCGGCGTGGTCGGCATCCTTCTTTCTATTTTATGCTTTATAACCCTTTATCATAATAATTTTATGCTAGAGGATATCCTTCATCATAAGCGTGTTTTAGAACTAGGTCGTATCCATAAGGCAGTCGGACGGCTGGCCATTTTTTTAACCTTAATCCTTGTTTCCAGTGCGTTTTTTCACTGTAAAGAAAATCGTTATCGAAACAGAGATAACCTACAGATATTATTCGGTATTTTTACGGTCTTATCTCTTATTAATGCGTTCATAGAATCATTGGGAGATGGGGTTTCCTATAATGCTTTTTTTGAAAGTCTAGTGGCGCTTTCGATCACGGTAGGATTAGCGTTATCGCTTTATATTCAAAGCCCTACAGCTTTTTATAAGCTAATTCTCCTGACGCTATTGCCTGTTATAATAATGATCCCTTCCTATTTACCCGGTATTTTAAAAGAAGAGCACCTTATTAAGGCAGAGTCGCCGCAATGGAATGCCTTAATTACGCGTTTAAAAGAAAAAAGAACGCCTGTGATCTGCAATATAGCCGAAATTTGTTATTGGGCAGGAAAAAGTTATCAACTAGATTTTTTTAATTTCCAGCAAGCTATGAGACGAGGGGCATCGAGTCTACCCTTGGAACAAAAGCTCACAGCCTCTCCTCATGTTAGCATAGTAGATATTAAGCTGCCTTTAAAAGCAAAACGGAAAGCGCCGCCGCGTCCTATCTGGCAGATTATTTTAGCCCATCCGCATAAAACAGAAAAATTATCGCCAGATGTTACAGTAATTACACTTTAATAAAATTGGGGAGGTAGGGATCAGGTAATTGTTACCGAGAGTAACCCTGATCCTGAGATCCTATAAGGGTGCATAAGATAGAAAAAGATACAAAAAAAACCGCGTTTAAACGCGGTGTTATCCTTATGGCTTTTTTTTGCCATATTTTTAGAAATTGGTGGAGCCGAGGGGGATCGAACCCCTGACCTTCGCAATGCCATTGCGACGCTCTCCCAGCTGAGCTACGGCCCCAATTTCTGTCCCGCTTTATGTCGGGAGCGCGCTCTCTATAAACGATCTGCGCGCCCCTGCAAGCCTTTATTTTAATTTTTTAATTATTTTCGTCTTCATCTTCTGATGTATTGACGCCAATATCTTCATTTCCGCCTAAATCATCAACATCATCATCCGGTGAAACTTCGTCGCTATCTTCATCCAGATCAAGATCCGCATCTAAATCATCGTCGGGTTTATCGACCTCATCAGATTTTTTCGGCTCTTCAAAAGGTAAAGGCTGTTTTGATTTGAGAATCGGCTCAGGATTCCACTCTGTTCCGCATTCAATGCAGGTAACAGGATCTTCCTTGCCGAGATCGTAAAAACGGGTGCCACATTTCGGGCAAGTCCGCTTGGTGCCCCATTCAGGCTTGATCATGAGCCGTCCTTCCAGAATTTTCGGTAATTGAAAATTTTACGTAAAAAGATTACGCAAAAAATACACGGAAACAGAAGATCGAAAAGAATAATTATCCTGCTCGATCGTTCCATAACAAATTGCGCGGTCAGGACACCTGACCACGATAAGTATCGCGCGCCTTGCCATAGCCTAAGCCGCATGTCAAAAGCCAACGCCGGTTTTTCCGATCCGTTTCGTTATTTTTTCTATAATCTGTCCATTCCGCAACTTTGACATGGGATAAAATGATGACCCGTCCTGCTTCCCCCTGCCCACTTACCAGTCGTACGGCAGCCCCTCTTTCCGGCACTGTGCATGTACCGGGCGATAAATCGATCTCACATCGGGCTTTGATGCTGTCAGCCTTGGCTATAGGGGAAAGCCAGATTGATGGTTTGTTAGAAGGGGAAGATGTCTTGGCTACTGCCGGTGCCATGCGTGCGATGGGAGCTACTATTAAACGTGATAAAAACGGACGGTGGTATGTTCACGGAGTAGGCGTTGGCGGTTTATTAGAGCCAGAGACAGCGCTTGATATGGGTAATTCAGGGACATCGACTCGGCTATTGATGGGTGTGGTAGCCTCTCATCCGATTACAGCAACTTTTATTGGTGATGCGTCTCTTTCAAAAAGACCGATGGGACGAATATCGACGCCCCTTTCCTTGATGGGGGCACGCTTTTCGGGTGCAGAAGGTAATCGTTTACCGATGACGGTTACAGGGCTTTATCCAGCCGTACCTCTCGAATACCGGTTACCGATGGCTTCGGCACAGGTTAAATCAGCGATTTTATTAGCGGGTTTGAATACACCCGGTATCACACGGGTGATTGAACCCATTCCGACTCGGGATCATAGCGAACGGATGCTACGTGGTTTTGGGGCTGATCTCTCTGTTGAAGAAGTAGATGGCGTCCGAATCATCTCGATTCATGGAGAAGCTACTTTAAACCCCCAGCATATTGTCGTGCCGGGCGATCCTTCTTCGGCAGCCTTTCTGGCGGTGGCAGCGCTCATCGTTCCAGGATCGAATATTGTTATTGAAAATGTCGGACTTAATCCGACTCGAGCAGGTATTTATACTATGCTGAAAGCGATGGGGGGCAATATCGAATATCTTAACCCACGCGAAGTAGGCGGAGAGCCCGTCGCCGATATTGCGGTCCGTTATTCGCACTTAAAAGCGATTGAAGTTCCTAAATCCATCGTCCCCTCTATGATCGATGAGTTCCCCATTCTGTTTATTGCAGCGGCTATGGCAGAAGGAAAAAGTACGCTTCTGGGTCTAGGAGAATTGCGAGTTAAGGAATCGGATCGGATTGCCGTTATGGCGGCAGGATTAAAGGCTTTAAGGGTTACTTTAGAAGAAAAAGAAGACGGTTTGATTATCGAAGGACAGGCAGGAAATCTGTTAGGGGAAAAAGAAAAACAGGTAACGGTAGCATCCCATTTAGATCACCGGATAGCCATGAGCTTTGCTGTAGCCGGACTTGTTTCCAAGGGGGGTGTTGAAATAGACGATCGTCGTCCGATTATGACCAGTTTTCCTGTCTTTACTGCGTTATTCAAAGAGCTAGGAGCTGAATTTGAAATGGGAGTATCGGCATGATTATTGCGATAGATGGGCCAGCCGCTTCAGGAAAAGGCACTATTGCCCGTGCTCTCGCCCACCATTATGGCCTGCCTTACCTTGATACAGGTTTGCTGTATCGGGCAGTAGCCGCTTCTCTTTTAGATAAAAAAGGGGATCCAACCCGTGAAGAAGATGCTTTTTTAGCCTGTGACTTTACGGACTCGCTATTATCGGAGTCGAGACTCCGCTCGGAAAAAATCGGGAAAATAGCATCTCAATTGTCAGCTTACCCCAAAGTTAGACAGGCGCTTGTCAAAAGACAGAGAGATTTTGCCGCCCAAAAAGGCGGAGCCATTCTTGATGGGCGAGATATTGCAACCGTCATTATACCAGAAGCTGATGCTAAACTTTTTATTACAGCATCGCCCGAAATTAGGGCAAAAAGGCGCTATGACGAACTAGTAAAAGAAGATCCGCTGCTACGCTATGAAGATATTTTAGACGATATCAAAGCTCGAGATGAAAGAGATTCCAGTCGTTCCATCTCACCTTTAAAACAGGCCCAAGATGCAGACTTGCTCGATTCAAGCTTACTCGGTATAGATAAGGCTATCGAGCGTGCAGTAACGCTTGTAGAAAAACAGATAGAAACGGTACAGAGCTGACGGGGGCGATATTTAAATTATCGGGTCGTCGGGGCTGGCCTTTTTTATGCTGTGGTTATTAAAAAGAATAACAAAGAATCAAGCTGAGGCTTCAATATCGTTTTTCTGCTTATATAGCCATACAATCTACAAACTATGTCTTAAATAAGGCAAACTGTATGTGCGGTGCTATATATGGCATAAGGCCTATATAGCGGTTCGGCCAAAAGACCTCCGGACACAACCGGATGGCCGGAAAAATTTCTCAAGGAATATAGAACTGCATGGCCACTATGGCAAATCCTACTCGCGATGATTTTGCAGCATTGCTTAACCAGACGCTTGGTGAAGAAGAAGGCTTTGAAGGACGTGTTGTCAAAGGCACCATCACAGCCATTGAAAATGATATGGCAGTTATTGATGTTGGCCTGAAATCAGAAGGCCGCGTGCCCCTTCGTGAATTTGCAGCCCCAGGCCAAAAAGCCGAATTAAAAGCGGGTGACGAAGTCGAAGTTTTTGTTGACCGCGTTGAAAACAGTCAGGGTGAAGCAATGCTTTCCCGTGACCGCGCTCGTCGTGAAGCGGCATGGGATAAACTGGAAGCGGAATTTGCGAATTCAAGCCGGGTTGATGGTGTAATCTTTGGTCGGGTTAAAGGTGGTTTCACCGTTGATCTTTCCGGTGCGGTTGCCTTCTTACCGGGTAGTCAGGTTGACATCCGTCCCGTCCGTGACGTTGCGCCTTTGATGGACATTCCGCAGCCTTTCCAGATTTTAAAGATGGATCGTCGTCGCGGTAACATCGTGGTTTCCCGCCGTGCTGTTCTTGAAGAAACCCGCGCTGAACAGCGGTCAGGTCTTATTCAGTCCTTGGCTGAAGGTCAGATTATCACTGGTGTCGTCAAAAATATCACTGATTACGGTGCCTTTGTTGACTTGGGTGGCATTGATGGTCTGTTACATGTAACCGATCTTAGCTATCGTCGCGTCGGTCATCCGAGCGAAATGATTGCTATTGGTGACAATGTTACCGTTCAGATCATTCGCATCAACCGTGACACGCAGCGCATTTCTCTTGGTATGAAGCAGCTTGAAACCGATCCATGGGAAGGCGTTGGCGCCAAATACCCGGTCGGTGCTAAATTCATGGGCCGCGTCACTAATATCACTGAATATGGTGCATTTGTGGAATTAGAACCAGGCATTGAAGGTCTGGTGCATGTTTCCGAAATGTCATGGACGAAGAAAAACGTTCATCCGGGCAAAATCGTTTCCACCAGTCAGGAAGTCGAAGTTGTCATTTTGGAAGTCGATGCTGAAAAACGCCGCATTTCCCTTGGCCTGAAACAGGCACAGCCTAATCCATGGGAAAGCTTTGCTGAAGCGCATCCTGTTGGTTCTACGGTTGAAGGTGAAGTCAAGAATTCAACTGAATTCGGTCTGTTCATCGGTCTTGATAATGATGTTGATGGCATGGTTCACATGTCCGATATCGCATGGGGTATGTCTGGTGAAGAAGCTTTAGGCCTTCATCACAAAGGTGAAGTCGTTAAGGCGATCGTTCTTGATGTTGATCCAGAAAAAGAACGCATCTCTCTTGGTATGAAGCAGCTTGAACGCGGTAATGTTCCAGCAGCAGGTGCCAGCAATTCACTTCAGCGTAATCAGGTTGTCACTGTCACGGTTCTAGCCGTTACGGATGGCGGTCTTGAAGTTCAGGCTGGCGATGATGGCGCGATCGGTTTCATTCGTCGCAGTGATCTGGGTCGTGACCGTGACGAGCAGCGTCCGGATCGCTTCCAGGCTGGTCAGAAACTTGATGCCATGGTTGTCGGTTTCGATCGTCAGAAAAAACCGAACTTCTCCATCAAAGCAATGCAGGTTGCTGAAGAAAAAGAAGCGGTTGCTCAGTATGGTTCGTCAGATTCTGGCGCATCTTTGGGTGATATTCTTGGTGCAGCCCTCAACAAGGCTCGCGATCAGCAGAACTAGTTTCTACTGAAACGAACAACAAAAAGGGGCATGGGCTGGAAACGGTTCATGCCTTTTTTGTAACGATTAAATAGAAAGAAAAAGAGAGATTGAAAGGCGCGGTTTTTAATCGCCGGATAACTAGCCTATTCACAATTATTTTTTACAAAAAGTTTATGTCTAAGGAGTCAGCGGCCTTACTATATTTGATACCGTTGCACCCCTATCCAAACAGTATCATTAGTCTAATCGACATAGATTTGCCCCTCCCGCCCCAAAAGGCTTCCTTGACTGATAACATAGCTTTTTGCTTTAGAAGAAAAGTCGTTTCGCCAAGTTTCATATAGTGAGCAACAGACGGCCTTTCTTCGGTCGATAAATTATCGATAGCCGATATAACGGCGATAAGGTTACCTTTGAATTTTCCAGATATATAAATATGCACTTGCTGGAATCCATATTTTATAATGGCAACGCCCGAATAAAATTACGGGTCTTAACGCCCAATAAACAGTAATCCGAATCAAAATATGAAAATAATGTTGTTTCATTGATGCATCAGGATGACTTTAATCCTGATAACCCCACTGTCTTTCTATCATCCATTATTAGTTCTATCTTTTCGGTGACTTTATTTAACAATAAATATATTTTATTATCGTTGGTTAAGAAGATTCTGTCCGGTGAATATTTTCTCACCCGGGATAATAAAACCGGACTGATCAGGAAAAGGAAATGCGATGATTCGTTCCGAACTGATCCAGATACTAGCCAATGATAATCCTGAATTATCGCCGGAGGAAATCGAACATATTGTTGATGTATTTTTTAATGGCATCACCGAACATCTTGCTAAGGGAGGACGCGTAGAAATCAGAGGATTTGGCGCTTTTTCGACCCGTTCCAGAGACGCACGGGTCGGCAGAAATCCCAGAACAGGGGCCAATGTTAAAGTAAAAGCCAAGCGTGTTCCGTATTTCAAACCGGGAAAAGAGATAAGAGAACATCTTAATATTGAAATTTAGCTTGCATTCCCCCCCCAACCCCCGCTATGCGGTTCGGGCATAATGTTGCGGGCGTGGCGGAATGGTAGACGCTACGGACTTAAAACTTTGAGTGCCCTTTTGGAAACGAGAGGTGCAGAACTGCTCAAATTCGGGGAAAGCTTTTAAATGCCAATCCCGAGCCAAGCCTGATTTTTCAGGAAGGTGTAGAGACTAGACGGGCAGCACCTACCCCCTGTTTAACAGGGTATGGTGAAGGGATAGTCCAGACCCCAAACACTGCTTTGGCAGTGGCGACGAAAGTCGTGGTAGGTAAGAAAATCCGTTGGGCATTTGCCCGTGAGGGTTCGAGTCCCTCCGCCCGCACCATCATGTAGCATATTTAATCCTCTCCCATTCCCTTAAATTTGAATATGACTCTCGCTCTAATACAAAAAGCGAATGGGCTCTGCTGTATAAAATTGAGGGTATAAATCTTACGAATTGCGGTCTAATCTTTTAAAAATATCTTAAAAATATTAAGACCTCGCATTGACCCTACTTCCCTTTTTCCTCCAAAGAGGGATGCATGTTTATAAAATATTTCGGCATGCGCAAAAAAATCAATAATTTTTCTTCACAAAAAAAGAATTCAACACTTTCTAGAACTTTATCATGGCCTCACCTTGTCGCATTAGGGGTAGGCGCGATTGTTGGTACGGGTATTTATACCTTGGCAGGCGTCGGAGCTGATCGGGCAGGACCGGCTGTAATTATAGCCTTCGTTATTGCAGGATTAGTTTGTGCAACCGCAGCTTTAGGTTATGCGGAACTTTCGACATTAATACCCGAAGCGGGGGGTGCTTACACCTATGCTTACAGTGCTATTGGCCGCCATATAGCCTGGGTTGTAGGCTGGAGTCTTATCCTTGAATATTCTTTGGCTAGTTCGACCGTAGCCGTCGGCTGGTCTGCCTACTTAGTGGGTTGGCTACAGTCTTTTGGGGTTATGTTACCTCCGATGTTGCTAACAGGCCCCCATGATGGAGGATTAATCAATTTACCTGCCGTTATTGTAGCGCTCTCTATCGCTATTTTATTGACTGCAGGGGCCAAAGAAAGCGCTACTCTAACACTTATTCTGGTTATCATTAAGCTATTGGCACTTGTCTTATTTGTGGTGTTGACGCTGCCTGCTTTTAACCTCAACTACTATCATCCTTTTATGCCCTATGGTTTTGGAAGCACGCTATCTCCTGACGGAAAAGTAAGAGGTGTCATGGCCGCAGCAGCTATTTTATTTTTTGCCTTTTATGGTTTTGATACAGTAGCAACCGCAGCCGAAGAAGCAAAAGAACCAAAACGTGACCTTACGATCGGTATTATAGGCTCTATGCTTATCTCTACCCTAATTTATGTCGGTGTTGCGGCCGCTTTACTAGGTGCGGCGCCTTTTAGTAGTTTTATTAAAAGTGGTGAGCCGTTAGCCCTAGTATTAAGAGGTTTAGGGCATGAAATGGCGGCTAAATGGATTGCGGCGGCGGCGTTAATAGCTTTACCTTCAGTCATTATGGCCATGATATATGGTCAAAGTCGGGTTTTCTTTGTTATGGCGCGCGATCGCCTGCTGCCGCCTAGTTTAGCGACCGTGAATAAGCAAGGCACCCCCAGTCGAGTTACGTTGTTTACAGGTATTATTATCGCCTTAATTGCGGGATTTTTTCGACTGGATGAGCTAGCAGAATTGGCTAATGCAGGTACATTACTAGCCTTTATTACCGTCGGGCTATCTTTGATTATTTTACGGTTCCGTGAACCTGACCGACCGCGCCGTTTTTCCTGTCCGCTGCCTTATTGGATAGGCAGCATTACTATCTTGGGGTGCTTGTACTTGTTTGCCAGCCTCCCCCTTCATACAACCCTGCGTTTCTTACTGTGGAATGCTATCGGATTGGTTTTCTATGCAAGCTATACAGTCTATAAACGGAGAAAGGCTCTACTGCCTTTATAATTAAAGACAGGAAGAACCGATAAAAGAACCCCTAAAAAGCTGATTTTTTATCGGTCTTCCCTCGCAGATATTAATAATATTTTGCTTATGGAATTTATGGTATCAATATATCCATTTTATGCTCAAAAACATAATTTTTGTTATCTGACTTTTTTCTCTAGAAAAGATGTAATAGAGGTAAAGTTAGGACAGGAAACTGTTACCGGTAATTCTGGAATGGGGGTTCCATAACCGTAAGCGGCAAAGATAAAAGGAATACCCAGCGTAGCCGAAGCTTCTTGATCCGTTTCACCATCACCAATAAACCAACAAGTTTGAAGCTGGCCATTCATTTCCTGTAGGGCTATTTCCAACAGTTTGGGATTAGGCTTACGAGGTAAATCAGGTTTCGCCCCCACCATTGCCGTCATATAACGATCAAACCTCAGATCAGTCATAATCTTTTCAACAAGATTTTGAGGTTTATTGGAACAAACGGCCATTTTCATACCCAGATCAGCCAGTTTTTCGATGCCTTGTCTGACACCGGGGAAAAGACTACTTTCTTCGGTAACACGCTCGGCACAAAGGCGACGATATTCAGTGACATCCGCAATAGGATCCAGACAGTCATCGCCAAAAAGATTAGCGATCATAGCTTCACCGCCTAGCGTGACCAATGGACGGGCTTCTTCGGGTAAAATGCGTCTATGGCTACCCCGTTCTTTCAGCATGCTATTTAGAACGTCCGAGGTCACATAAACGGTGTCGACTAATGTACCATCTAAATCAAACAACAAATCAAGGGTCATGATGCAATTTCTTCCGCCTTCAGAGAGAAAACCTTTTTGAATCCGGTGGCGATAAATCCCGAAATAAAAGGCCGTCATAGATATAGTGATAGGCGAAAACATCTAAAATTACCAAATAAGACCGCCTTTTTATTAGCTATAATTTTATCATTTCATTCATTAGACTAGGATAAAAAGGTCTAACGTCTCCAATAAAAAGACTTCATAACAAAGGCCACAATAGGAAGCCTCCACAATTAACGCTTTGAACGTTTCCAACCTGTTTCCTGTAAGAAGAAACTGAGAATAACAGCTAATATTATACCGATGATTAAAGGCATAAATCCCCGATAAAAATCCGTAAGGATTAGAGACACTTTTTGTGTTCCTATTAAGAGAGAGACTATGGGCGACAAGGCACTACTTGCCAAAAATACCAAAAAATTCATAACCCCTGCAGCTGTTCCTTTGATATTGGCAGGATTAACTTCTTTCATCACCGAAAAAGGAAGCATAGCGACGCTGGACATAATACCCATGATTAACGGTGGCAAATAATCCGCTATGCCCGTGAATGGCTGATAAAGGATGGTCAGATAGCTTAGTAATAATAGAAAACTTCCACCAATCAAGACAGGACGCCGTAAACCTATCTTATCGGAAATATACCCGATTAATGGACAACCAATAACCCATCCCAAAGGCACCATTGAAACGAGTGTTGCAGCGTAAGCTATATTACCATCATAGCTTTTAGCAAAAAAAGAGGATCCCCAAGCAAGAATACCAATAGTTGTTGGGGCAAAAAGTAATCCCCCGATGATGCCTGATAACCAGCTTTGAGGATTAGAAAAAATAATACAAAAAGGATGAACAAAACTTTTTAAAGTCAGACTTTCTTGTTTAGATTCGGCCTTGTCTCTTTTGTTACGCGGCATAATAATCAAGGTTAAGAAAGTAAGAATTAAACCGATAACCGCAAAACCAAGCCAAATTTTTTGCCAGTGAATATTAAATCGACCGATAGGGTCCAAAAGCATAGCGACCAGCTTTGATCCAAAAGCTGCGCCTGCCATCCCAAGGCATTCTGTGAGCCCCACAAAAATTGCCAGCATTTTTTGCGGTAGATAATGGGCGGCCACATAAGAAGCACCCAGAAAAGCAAAAATGGCACCGATAGCCTGCAAAACAAAACCAATAAGGGCTACAGACTGGCTACCTTGAACAAAAAATACGCTGCCTAAGGTGACAAAGGTAATACCAGCTGGAATAGTCGCATGGGGACCATAACGATCTAATAAAAAACCCGATATAAGTGCCATGATAGCGTAGGCTATATAATAAGCCACTACTAGGGTTCCTATAGGATTATGCCCCCATGCTTCAGTAAGGGTTGCTTGCATAATCCCTGGTGTTGCCCGAGCTGCATATTGGTAGAAATAAAAAATAGCACACAAGAACCAAGCTAAGACATAGCGGAAATGTAATCTTTGTCTGTGTTTATATGCATCAGAAAGCGGATCAGAAGAGGACACGGCGCATTGCCTTTTACGGGAATACTGGAAGAAATTTCTCGATAGAAATGCTACATCACATAGCGATCCAAGTAGAAAAAATAAAAGCGAAATACGCTATCGCTTCACTCAATTTGCTAATGTCCTATAAAGAACTAATATCTTTGATATTATTAATACTACATAAAAATACTTTTTTCGCTAGAACAGCAAAAAGCCTGCCTATTTTACAACAGGCAGGCTTTCGCGATAATCTTAAACAAAAGATTATTTTTTTCGTCTAGGGACAGATTTAGGGTCGATAGTGACCTGACGATAGATTTCGATGCGCATACCTTCTTCAAGGGGGGCATCAAGTTTTATAGCCTTACCAAAGACGCCGACCTTTTGGGTATTAAGGTCAATATCGGGGGAACGGGCCAAGATACCGGAAGCCTCGATACCTTCTTTGACGGTAGCGCCGTCTTTGACCTCACATTCCAGCCAGAGCTGGCGTTCGGGTTTGGCATAGACAACAGATATTTTCATGGTTTTTACCTTTAAACCCCATGGGCACCGGACATGGCAATTTCTTTACCTTGAGCCACGTCGATCATTCTTTTACCGACCAAGACTAACCCTGTGATAAGGAAGCCCCCCGGAGGAAGAACCATCATCAGGATGTGGCAATCAGAAGGCAAGACATGCCATTCAAGGAAACTGAAGCTTGGTCCCAGCAATAAGGCGGCATTAGAAAACAAGGTACCCGATCCTATTATTTCCCGCACACCGCCGATGACGGTCAGCGCCAGCGTAAAACCCAGTCCGGCAAAAAGACCATCGACCAAAGAAGCTATTGGGGGTTTTTTACCCGCAAAGGCTTCCAAATGGGCCAGCGGCAAACAGTTGGACACGATCAAGGGAATAAACAGGCCAAGCACCTTATACATCGGATGCATATAGGCGTTCATCACCATATCGACCAAGGTCACCATCGCAGCGACGATCAGAATATAAACCGGCACGCGCACTTCATACGTGATGTTATGCCGAAATAAAGAGACCAGAATATTAGATGCGGCCATAACAACAGCGGTCGCAAGCCCCATACCTAAAGCATTAGTGGCACTGGTAGTCACCGCCATCGTGGGACAAAGCCCGAGCAACATGCTTAGGATACCATTGTTATCCCAAAGCCCGTCTTTGGCAATGCGGAGATAATCATTTGACATCAGGATTCTCCAACAGACGATTTTTATTAGTCGCAAAGAACTGCAAACCCCGGTGGATCGCCGCTACCACACCGCGAGGTGTAATGGTAGCGCCCGAGAACTGGTCAAATTGACCTCCGTCCTTTTTGACCTTCCATTTTTCAGCAGGCGGATTGCTGCTAGAAAGACCGGTAAAGCGAAGAATCCAATCGGATTTCGTAGCTTCGATTTTATCGCCAAGACCCGGGGTTTCTTTGTGGGCAAGGGTTCTGACACCCAAAATCTTACCCTGATCATCCACCCCCATCATCAGCCGGATTTCACCACTATAGCCACTGCCTAAAATCTCATAGGCAACGCCTGTCACATGCCCCTCTTTTAGAGCGCGGAATACTTCAACATCCCGACCGTCAGCATCCTTAACGTGGATCGGGTTGGCCGAAATATCATTGTCATGAATGGAGTCAGGAATAACCTGCGACAAAGAGGCCTGCTGATCTTCAACGCCCCGCTCGGCAATCGTCTTGACCGTCAGATGATAGGTAAGCGCCAACAACGCCCCAAAACCTAAACAGAAAACTGCTAAAACAAAGCCATGAATGAAAAAGGGTTTTTCCTTTTCGGCTTTATCATCGGCATGCATCGCTTCATCAGCCCGAAACAAGGCATCTTGTTCAACGGCCTCTTTACGCTCTTCAGCTTCGTCCTTTTGTTCGGTCATTTAGCATCCCCAAAAGCCACCGGCTGTCCTTGGCGCGTACGACCGAACACGCGTGGGCGGCAATAATGATCTATGATCGGCGTGGTCGCATTCATCAACAACACGGCAAAAGCGACCCCTTCCGGGTAACCGGCAAAGCTGCGGATAACCCAGGTCAAAAACCCGACCCCGAAACCAAAAACCAGCTGTCCCTTTTTGGAAACGGGCGATGTCACATAATCGGTCGCAATAAAGAAAGCGCCCAGCATCGAGGCCCCGGATAACAACTCAATCACGCCTGAAGCGAAACGGTTCGGATTGATCGAAGAAAATATCCATCCCAGACCAAAAAGCGTGACCAACATCGCCACCGGAATATGCCACGTGATAATCCGGCGCCATAACAGAAATAAGCCCCCTAAAAGAATGAACAATGCCGAGGTTTCCCCCATTGAACCCGGCTTGATGCCCAAGATCATGTCTTTTAAACTAGGAAGACTTTTTACTGTGCTCGTTACTGGGATACCGCGCGTTAATTCGGTTTTGATATGCCCCAAGGCCGAGGCTGCACTTAAGGAATCAAGGTTACCCTCACAGCCTAAAGTAATCCGCAAACCAGTCAGAAAGTCAGGGGCATGCGCTGTAAACAAAGGATGCGGCGCTGCAAACTGGGTCATCTGCACCGGAAAGGAAATCAACAGCGCCACACGGGCTACCATCGCCGGATTAAACAAATTCTGACCCAAGCCGCCAAAAATCTGCTTGGCTAAGGCCATTGCAAAAACAGCCCCTAATAAGGCAATCCACCAAGGCGCCCAAGGCGGCAAACTTAATGCAATAAGCCAACCGCTTAAAATCGCTGACCCATCACAAAGCGCTGGCATAACCGGACGATGCCCCAGCTTTAAACACAGCGCTTCCACTAAAAGGCAAAAAGCAATCGTTAATACAAACAAAAATAATGCAGGCCAGCCAAATAACCAAATATCGAATAAGGTGGCTGGTAGAAGAGCCAACATAACCAAAAGCATGGTACGCTGAACACTGTTATCAGCATGGGTAAATGGCCCACTGATGGCTATACTGGCACTCATTGAACCGCCTTCTCTTCCTTAGTAGCTGCCGCTTTCGCTGCTTTGGCGCGGGCTGCTGCTTGCTTTCGCTGTTCGGCAACTGCGGCTAATCGCGCTTCTTTGGCTTCTGCCAAAGCTTTGATACGGCTTATTTTTCTTTCTTCACTGCGCTTGTTCCAAATCTCGCCTTTGGCATAATTAAAATATTGCACCAAAGGCAGATGAGACGGACAAACATAAGAGCAAGAACCACAGGAGAAACAATCCATCACCTGAAGCTTTTCTGTCTCTTCCAGCTTGTCGCGTCGAATCAGACTGGCCATCTCGACCGGACTGAGACCACAAGGGCAAACATCCACACAACGACCACAACGTAGACAGGCAGCGGCCGGACGATGGTCCATTTCCTGAGGCGTCAAGGCTAAAATACCAGCCGTCCCCTTGATCACGGGCACATCAATATTAGGTAAACCTACCCCCATTAACGGCCCACCGGTTACCACCTGCTCCGCTTTGTTATTCATCCCATCACAATAATCGATCAAGGCGCGAACCGGTGTGCCAAGCGCCACTTCCAAGGTTTTAGGATCGTTTATCCCACCCCCTGAAACCGTCACCGTGCGCGTGATCAGCGGCTCACCATAATGGGCCGCACGCCAAACAGCCCGCGCTGTCCCAACGTTATGTACCAACACCCCAACATCGGCGATACGCGTGCGTGCTGAAATCTCTAAACCCGTTAAGGCCTGAACCAAATGACGCGCCGAACCCACCGGATATTGTGCCGGTAAATCCGCAATCTCGACATTGTCATAAGCCAAAGCCGCTTTCTTCATGATCGCAATCGCTTCAGGCTTATTGCGCTCAATCCCGATGATAACTTTGGGGGCACCCACTGAATGGGCTATCAGGCGGCCACCTGAAATAACCTCATCCGCATGTTCCTGCATGATCCGATCATCACCCGTCAAATAGGGTTCACATTCGGCGCCGTTTAACACGACCATCTTGATCGGTTTACGACTGCTTTGTTCAAGCTTCACCGCAGCGGGAAAGGCCGCTCCCCCTAAACCCACAATGCCCGCCCAAGCCACACGATCCCGAATAACACCCGGATCAATCGAAAAAGGATCTGAAAAAGCCTCTGGTAAGGACGCCCATTCATCCTTCCCATCGGATTCCAACACAATCGTCTGACCCGCTAATCCCGAAGGATGCGGAGCCGTCATCTCTTGAATCGCTCGGATAATCCCTGAGGTCGGCGCATGGACTGGCGCTGAAATCCGACCTGCCCCTTCTGCCAATAATTGGCCTTTCCCCACATGATCACCAACATTCACTATCGGCTCGGCTGGGGCCCCTGAATGCTGACGCAAGGGTAGAAAGTAAAAAGGAACAACCGGTAACACTTCCATCTTTTTGCCGGTGGTCGCTTGTTTCCGGTAGCTGGGATGAATTCCACCGCGGACTGAAAATAACTTCATGTCTTTTCCCCTAGCCTGCCGCTTCTTCTTTGGCCGCTTCTTGTTCCAGATGCGCCTTATAGGCCTCACCCTGTGGACCATCCGCTTCTGCTGTTATCCTTTGTGCCAATTCCTTGGTTGAAAAGGCCTGATTTTCCATCGCATCTTGAATAGCCAGATTCGGCTTGTCCCAATGCCAATTGTCGAGCGTGATCGCAACAGGCACCATTTCAATAGCCCCCGTCGGACAGGCCGCTTCACATTTACCACAACCATGGCAAACATCACCCACCACCGTATGTATCTGACGCGCCGCACCAATAATCGCATCACTGGAACAATCGCGGATACACGCTGTGCATCCTATGCACAGCTCTTCATGCACCACAGCTGTCTTTGGCCCTGTATCCTCGCTATCCGATAAATCCAGACTGACGCCCAACGCTTTCGCCAGGGCTTCCGCTACATTACGGCCTCCCGGCGTGCAGGCTGTCAAAGGCGCTCCATCATGCGCCATCGCCGCGGCATATTGGGCACAACCCACATAACCGCACTGGCCACATTGCGACCCCGGCAATAATGCCTGCAACTCACCATCTATCGGATCTTCTTCTACCCGTAACAGATTCGACGACAGGCCCAACATCAGACCCAGCAACAACCCCATCACACTCAGGCTTATAATGGCAATCAACATAGCGACAGTCCCTTTCCCCTAAGCTTACTCTCTTGGCTTAATGCACCGACATCCCTGAAAATCCCATGAAAGCCAGCGCCAGCAAGCTGGCTGTGATAAAACCAACGGGTGGCCCTTCAAACAAACGGGGCGTTACCGCTAACGCCAATCTTTCTCGCAACCCTGCAAACAACACCATCACCAAACTGTATCCCACTGACGAGGCAAAGGCGAAAATCGTACTGTCTACAAAACCATACCGCTGCTCTACTAAAAGCAACGTTATACCCAACACCGCACAGTTCGTTGTGATCAATGGCAAATAAATACCCAGCAAACGAAACAACGTCGGTGAAAATTTACGAAAAAATGACTCTGTCAGCTGCACCGCCGACGCGATGATCAGAATAAAGGTCACCGTGCGAAGATACCCAAGACCAAAGGGGGCTAGTAACCAATGTTCCAATGCCCAACTTGCCATCGCAGAGGTCGTGATCACAAAGGTGCACGCTGCACCCATCCCTACCGCCGTATCTACACGCGTCGTCACGCCCATAAAGGAACAAAGTCCTAAAAAACGCGTTAATATCACATTGTTTACAAGGCAGGCGCTCACTACCAACAGTAGTATATCCGTCACTTAACCTTCCTTCCCTCGGAGGTAATAAGGCGATTAAACCGTTTTCCTCCTTCCAACATCCCCGCCTTCTGAACTTAAACGGATAGACGAAATATGTAAAAATTGGTCGTTTGTGAACTTTTTTGCAATTTTTGTGCCATTCACCGTTTGGTCCTTAGTTTAATAGGTTTCCAACGGTCAATGGGAGGATTCGTCTGACTTATTGTCGTAAAAGTAACAAAACAGACATATTATGTCGTTTAAAAAGACCGATATGTGTAAAAGAAAGGCTGTGGCCTCATTTTTTAAGAAGAAAAATATACGCTTGCTTTATTTTTTACAGAAAACGATCCTTAAAATATCAGGCAAAAAAAACTAAAATTTTCCTTAAGTCTTTTTCTCAAATGGGGTTCACTGCCCCACGATATACTAACAAGGAAAGCCGGAAGATTTAGGATTGAAATCTTCCGGCTTTTTTAAGAGGACATCTGTCCTTTAAGATAAAATAAAACTTTTATTATAAAGTGCATTCCAAGGTAAATTGATAAGTACGAGGTAACCCAGCATAAGCACTATTGGTCCCGCCAGCGGCACCATTAATAGAAGAAGGGTAGACCGATGCCCAGTAATGCTCATTCATAAGGTTGTTAACAGTGAAACGAGCGACCCATGGTTTATTAGCCATTTTGAAAGGATAACGGATACCAATATTCGCGGTCACATATTGTGGGGCATAGGTCGTATTGGTATTATTTGCAGCTCGCGTTCCAGTATAGTGCACGCTACCATTGATGGCTAAACCATTTGCCAAACTCTCTTTTGAAAATGGCAAAGTATAGTCAATCAAGATATTAGATTGAACAGGGGGTACACCCACAATTTCTTTATGCGATGTTGTAGCATCGCCTGTTGATCCAACCTTGGCGTCCAGCCAAGTCACGCCCCCTAAAATCGATAGATCATGTCGGATATGGCCAGCCATCTGGAATTCAAAACCCCAGTTACGCTGGGTTCCGTACATACCATAAACCCCCGTCGAGGAATCCATGTATGCATAAGGACGGGTCATGCGAAAACCTGCTACATTTAAGGACAGTTTTTCCCATTTCACCTTATAGCCGAGTTCGTATTCTTCGCTTTCATAAGGATTAAGAATTTGGCCTTGGTTGATAGAACCTGCGGGTGCAGTCACACCTTGTTGTAAACTGCGTCCCCAAGTGAAATAGGCCGTATGACCTTCAAGGGGATGATAAATCAAACTTGTATTCGGACTAAAGGCCCCTTGGGTATAGTTATGAGCGGTTCGAGTACCCGCTTTATTCCAACTTGAAGATGTCATCCAGCTCCAACTGAATGCCCCTAAGATAGACCAATGCTTGTTAAAAGTAATCATATCACTGACAATTAATGACTGATTACGGGCGATAGCAGAACGATAGCTACCTGATGAATGGGGACGTACGCTAGAAAATTTGGTTGGATTATAAAGATTACTATTACCCAGCGTAAAAGTTTGGCTACTGGTAGGGTTATAATTACTCATGACATAGCCGTTGGTACCTAAAGCCAAATCATGGGTCACAAAACCCGTGTGAACACGTCCATTTAAATAAGCAAGATTACTACCGATTTTAAAACGATAGGCTGTCGCAGCAGAAGCAATAGTCTGTTTATAATCGCCATAATTATCTGTTAGCGTATTGGCATTTGAAAATACGTCACGAAACGCATTCTGCCATAAGCCGCCGGCGACGACACTCCAGTTTTCATTAAATTGATGTTTGATTTTTCCAGAAGCCGTATCCGTTTTGGCATTATAACCGGCATAGCTCTGCCCGAGATAAGGGGTGCTTATATCTGGCGCTGTTGGAAGCTGAATATTATTGCTGTAAGAAAATCCTGGTGCGCCACCCCGCTGATCGTAGCTATAGTGACTGGCATTCAATTCAATAACCGTTTTTGAATCGACATGAATATCAAAGCTGCCACTGACTAAATTACGGTTTATATGCCCCGTACGAACGTAATTGGAACCGGCCCCATGAACAAGATTAACACGATATCCGAACCAGTTATCCTTACCCGTTGATCCACCAATATCAGCAGCTTCTGTTACGGTACCGCGTGAATCGATACCCACAGAAAAATCTTCCATCATTTCGGTAGTCGGACGCTTTAGCGTATATTCAAAAGTACCCGCCGGATTTTGAGGACCATAGATAGCGCCGCTTAATCCGTTTAAGACCTGCAGATTATCAAATTGTTCTGCCGCATAAGGCGTTGTCGTCGCAATGTTAAAGCCATCCATCCGGCTATTGGCGATGACGTCTGATTCAAAACCACGAGACTGCGGTCGAGAAGTTCCGGGATCACCTCTCATTTCCAATTGAACCGATGGCAAATATTGCATCAGATCATTGACATTACGTGCCTGTTGGTTGCGAATTACATCATGGGGAACGCTGAGAATAGAAAAAGGCGCATTTTCTGGTTTCATGTCACCCAATGGGCCAAAATTAACAACAGGTAAGGATGTACGTGCCCCTGTACCATTTGTCATCTTGGCATTAACTGTAATATCTTTTGGAGATTCAGAAGGTTCAATAGTATTATTTTTAGTTGTCTTGGACGAAGACCTGTTATCGTTTGTGTCAGTTGAATCCCCCTCATTACTAACAGCATTGTCATGCGTCTCTTTAATAATTGGTTGTTCGGCAAACCCTTCTGCCGCAAAGCCAAAAGAGAGCACGGCATAGCATAAGACAAACCTTTTACAGGACCGCCATTTTTTCATTATGTTTTACCTTGCAAAATATCTCTAGGTGGTGAGAATCAGAAACATAATTTCCATACACTGCGTAAAATTGAAAATAAATATTTAAAATCCAAAAATAATAATTTTAATTGTGAAATTAAGATATAAAAACACAATTTTTAATATAAAATTATTTTATTTTAAATTTATATAAAGATATTTAATATTAAATTAACAAATCCATATCTGTCTAAAAATAGAAAAATGCCCCATAACAGATATCTATAATTTTTCTAAAAAATAGCCAGATTTTACCTTTCACAAGGGATGAAATCTTGTGAAACATTCTTATATTGGATCAAAGCAAGGATCAACTTTCAGGAGCGCGCTATGGATATGGAAACCACGCTTAAGGTTGTGAGCTTACTGATTTTAGGTATAATCATTTAAATAAACATATATGTTTATTTTTTTATTGCCTTTTTATACAAAAACGTTATTTTTATGATGTTTTTGTATGTTTTAAGATAGTCCAAAAAGAGACTGTGAAATTCTTTTCCATTTAGGCAACACAGTAGGGGGCACTATATGCCTGCAAAACAATTTGCCTACAGACAAAATGCAGCTGAAAGTCATTCGAACTGGGCCGATACCGCCTTATTTGGACTTTATGAAATTTCCAAAATTTTATGCGCGCCCATGGAAACTGTGACGCTTATTAAACGCGTCATCTCCGTTTTGGAGAATTTTATTGACTTGAATAGAGCCGCTATTGCCCTGTTTGATGAAAATCAGGAACCTGACATGATAGTAAGCGCCAAGAGCGATCATGTAGGTGCCAAGGCTTATTTTGATTCTATCCCAGAGCAGGTTCTGGGTCAGATTGTTACCAGTAAAATGCCTTTGATTATCCGTGATATTACGCAGGATAAACATTTTAGTTTTGGTACTGCGCAAGGATGGGAGCTTCATGAAAAAACCTGTGTAATTGGTGTGCCTATTTTAGACCGTGACAAAGTGTCGGGTATTCTATTCATCGACCGACCCACCCCCCGAAATGAAAAGGAATCTCTTGCACCGGACAGAGATGCCCGCATGTTGTCTATGGTTGCAGGTTTATTGGGGCAGACGGTAAGATTGCACCGTATGGTTCGGCGTGAACATGAGCTTTTGTTAAAAAAATCTGTCCCAGATCACGATCCAGCACCGCCATCTTCTACAGAAAACGGGCCGAACCGAATTATCGGTAATAGTCCTGCAATCAGGGCTATTCTTGATAAGATAAATCTTATTGCTAAGAATAATGTAACCGTTTTACTACGCGGTGAATCTGGCACAGGAAAAGAGTTATTTTCTCAAGCTATTCATATGGCCTCTCCCCGTAGCAAGCATCCCTTCGTCAAGCTTAATTGTGCGGCATTACCAGAATCGGTTTTGGAATCTGAATTATTTGGACATGAAAAAGGCGCCTTTACGGGGGCCGTTAGCATGCGTAAGGGGCGTTTCGAATTAGCTGATGGTGGTACCCTATTCCTTGATGAAATTGGAGAAATTTCACCTAATTTTCAGGCAAAGCTTCTTCGTGTTCTTCAAGAAGGCGAATTTGAAAGGGTTGGCGGAACACGAACTTTAAAGGTTGATGTTCGCGTTATTGCTGCAACAAATGTCAATTTGGAAGAAGCCGTCAGCCGTGGAGATTTTCGTGCTGATCTTTATTATCGATTAAGTGTTATTCCGATCTTTCTGCCGCCTTTGCGGGAGCATCCTTCTGATATTCCCTTGCTCGCAAAACAGTTTTTAAAAAGCTTTAATCAAGAGAATAATACTAATCTTTCAATTAGTAGTGATGCTTTAGAGGTATTATCCCACTGTTATTTCCCCGGAAATGTTCGGGAACTTGAAAATTGTATCCGTAGGACAGCCACGCTTGCCCGTGGTTCTGATATCACGGCTGAGGACTTCACTTGTCATGATGATAACTGTTTGTCTTCTATATTCTGGCAAAAGCCCCCCCAAGAAGAAACTGTGAAGCATAGCTGTCAATCGAAGATAGGCCTTGGTGGTGTACAAACGCCCTGCCCTTCCTCTTCCACCTGTGCCGCCGCGGCTAATCAAGGCGATCAGCGCAGCCAAAAAGAAGATCTGATTGATGCTATGGAAAAAGCGGGTTGGGTTCAGGCAAAGGCTGCCCGTATTTTAGGCATGACCCCAAGACAGATAGGCTATGCTCTTCGGAAAAACGGTATCTCGATCAAAAAGTTTTAAAATTTTAAAGCCTTTTAGTGCAAAAACTATCTGGCTTTAAATCGGAAGATACTTCGTCTTTTTATGAAGTGTCTGATAATTTCACAAAATTTACCGATACCGACAATTTTGTAGGAGTTAAGACAATCCTGTTGAAGAACCCGACGTTAATACCCATTATAAGGTAGTATGCAATATTGGCATGTTAATTGCATACATTTTTATAAGAGGACAGTTAGCGGTTAGGAAAATCATGGCTCAGCTCATTAATATCCAACCTTTGAAATCAGCTCTAGCGCAGCCGAAGTCTTCAGCGCCGAGCTCTCAAGGTTGTGCATCGTCCAGTTGTGGAAGTAGTTCAGGTAAAGAGACACTGCCACCGGAGATTTGGGCAAAAGTCAAAGATCATCCTTGTTACTCAGAAGATGCGCATCAGTATTTTGCCCGTATGCATGTAGCAGTAGCACCGGCTTGCAATATTCAGTGTAATTACTGCAATCGCAAATATGATTGTGCGAATGAAAGCCGACCCGGTGTTGTTTCTGAACGGATGACACCAGAACAGGCACTTCGTAAAGTTGTAACGGTTGCCAATGAAGTTTCCCAGCTTTCTGTACTGGGTATCGCAGGCCCCGGGGACGCTTGTTACGATTGGGATAAAACCCGCGAGACATTTGAGCTGGTGGCGGAAACGGTTCCCGATGTCAAATTCTGTCTATCTACTAATGGATTGGCATTACCAGATTGTATTGATGATATTACACGCATGAACATTGATCATGTGACACTTACCATTAATATGGTCGATCCTGAAATAGGGGCCAAAATCTATCCTTGGATTTTCTTTGAAGGCAAACGTTGGACAGGTGTCGAGGCTTCAAAAATTCTACATGAACGTCAGATGCTGGGTTTAGAACTTTTGAAAGAACGAGGCATTCTGGCTAAAGTCAATTCGGTCATGATCCCGGGCATTAATGACGAGCATCTGATCGAAGTTAACCGTGTGGTTAAAGAAAAAGGGGCTTTCCTCCATAATGTTATGCCGCTGATTTCTGATCCTGCGCATGGCACACATTTTGGCCTTATAGGACAGCGTGGCCCGACCAATGCAGAATTAATGACCTTACAGAATGAATTAGCAGACGGCACGAAACTGATGCGCCACTGCCGTCAGTGCCGTGCTGATGCTATCGGCATGTTAGGGGAAGATCGGGGTCAAGAATTTACTATGGACAAAGTTGCTGAAGAAGTAACTTATAATCCGGCAAAACGTGACAGTTATCGTGAGATTGTTGCCCAAGAACGAGGTGAACATTTAGAGCAAAAAGAATCCGCGAATCAAACTTTGGCAGCGCTGGATGCTGAACAGACGGTACTTGTTGCGATAGCATCCAAACAAGGCGGTCGGATCAATCAACATTTCGGACATGCTAAAGAATTCCAGATTTATGAAGTCTCATCTCATGGAGTGAAATTCATCAGTCACCGTAAAATTCCGCCTTATTGCGCGGGCGGGGCAGGTGAAGAGGACGCGCTTGATGTTATTGTCAAAGCGCTTGAGGGGGTCCAGGCTGTGTTATGTGCCCGGATTGGAGATTGTCCGCGTGAAAAGTTAGAAAAATCCGGTATTGAAGCCACTGATGCTTTTGCGCATGAATGGATCGAAAGCGGTATTTCCAGCTGGTATGCGGAACGTTTTTCAAAAGAACAACGTCAGACGGCTTGATTGTAGCCCTCTCGATTTTATTTAAGTGAAAGTATTATTTTTTTATAAAGGATATTTGTTATGGCTTATAAGATTGTTGCAGAAAATTGCACGGCTTGCGGTGCATGTGAATTTGAATGCCCCAATTCAGCGATCAAAATGAAGGGCGACGTTTTTGTTGTTAATGCTGACAAATGCACTGAATGCGAAGGTCAGTTTGATGCACCTCAGTGCGCCGCTGTCTGCCCAATGCCTGATACGTGTGTACCGGCCTAATTTTATTACAAGATACAATAAATAATGGAGGGCAGGATGGACGATGAAGAAATTGAAATTCGGAAGCCACCTGCCTTTCCACCCGGGACAAAGGTAAGAGCAACCCTTTACGTCAAAAATGACGGAACTTTTGCTGGTGCTGATATCGGTGAAATCCTCGTTAATAAGGGGGATGTGGGTTATGTCCGGGATGTAGGTGTTTTTTTACAACGTTATTATATCTATGCCGTTGATTTTATCGAACGGGGTAGAATTGTTGGTATGCGTAAGCGTGAACTTAAGATTGAGCCGGAGATAAATACATGAAAATAATGGTCCGCCAAACCCCCCGTGGTCTCTCCGTTTATGTTCCTAAAAAAGATCTTGAAGAACCTGTTGTTGAACAAGAAAAAGAAGATATTTGGGGCGGTTGGGTCCGGTTAAAAAATGGTTGGACATTAGAACTTCCGGCTATGGCTGCTGATACAAAATTACCTATTACTGTGGAAGCACGTAAACGTGCAGAAGAAGCTAACTAATGGATATCGTTTCTGATATTCTGGATATCCTACATCAAAACAAATTAGCCTTTTATTTAGGGCCTGCCGTATCCGCTATAACAGCGGCAGAACATGTGCCTACTTCGCCGGAAGATCTTGCTGTTTTTTTAGGAAAACATGTAGCCCTTCCTAGAAGAGCACGAGGAAATCCATGGTCGGCGGCACAATACATCGAAAGTAACCGCCATCGGAACACCTTAACGGCCTTAATGAATAAGGCTTACGAAACACCCGTTTCCCCATCTTCTCTTCATCAAGCTATAGCGGCACATCAACCACCAATTATTGTGGATAGTTGGTATGATGGCGCGATGCGCGAAGCCTTAACCCAGATACCAACTTTGAACTGGGGGGAAATTCAGGGCATCAATCACGCTGGTGTTAAAGAAGAACGCTGGTTTGCTGCTTATAATTCCGAAGGTAGTGAAGTATCGGTTAAGGATGCTGAAAATTGGCAGACTATTCTTTATAAGCCGCATGGTGGCGTTACACCGCATAGCAATTATCTGATTTCTGATTCAGATTACGTTGAAGTACTGACAGAAATTGATATTCAGACACCTATTCCTGAAATTATCCAAAAAAGACGCAGCGAATGTGGTTTTTTATTCCTCGGCTGTCGGTTTCATGACCAAATGTTGAGAAGTTTTGCGCGTCAAATTATAAAACGTTCGGGTGGGCCTCATTTTGCAGTGCTTGATCCCGCCATTCTTACACGGAATGAATTGAACTTTTTAGAAGAAGTAAAAATTACCCCTCTAAATCTACCATTAGAAAGCATGGCAGACTTATTAACGGCGTAAATCTCTATTTTTAGATTGGCCCTAGCTCTAGAGCCAATCTAAACTTCTTGCTTTGTTTCTCTGAAATATATCTCGAATGTTAAGAGATAATATATTTTCTCCACCCTATTCTTGCTCCATCCATTTCTGACTTCATTGAGCAAGTCAACTTCTGAAAATCGCTTCCTCAAAAAAGCGCGTCTATCATTTGATGCGAGAAAATAGCCTCTATATTTTTCGGATGAATTAAGCATCTTTCTGAAAAATGGCTTTCACTTCTATCCTCATAAGTTCAGAAGTTTAAAATTTTAAAAAGCCATATTCTCTATCCATAATTTTATGCTGCTCTCTATAATCATAAGATAGTAAGTTTTGTCTTATCTGACAAAAACACTACTTTCTGTCGCTCATGCTACAAAAGCGACAATGCTATCGACAAGTGTGTTAGGAAGTTGGATTCATAGCCGTATAAAGAAGGCCTTATAATTTTTCAGTTATGGCTGAATTTATAATTAAGGTAACCTCATAAAATCGAGCTTTCGCTTCTGTGGCTAGTTTTTATCCTAAAAATCAAAAGAATTCTGATGAAGGATATTCAGACAGACCGGCTAAATTAAGGTCATCAGTTTAATGTTTCCCTTCAGATTGTATGATTTTCACCCTAAAATAAGCCTACAATACGTTTTTGCGACATAGGATGTCTGATTTGTCGTGCTTCCAACAATAACTATACAATCAATCTGTGAAAAAGATTGTTCATTTCGAAAAATAGTGAAATTATTCCCTTTTTTAGGATAAATTAAAAACTGGCACGTGCTTTGCAAGGATAGGGGTGTCGGGCTGAACGGTCCGCATATCGCGACTTATCGGAAACAGGACGTTATCATGAGCAAAATTCGCCAGATTGCTTTTTACGGCAAGGGGGGCATCGGAAAATCAACGACCTCTCAGAATACACTCGCCGCCCTTGTTGAGTTGGGCCAGAAAATTCTTATCGTCGGTTGCGACCCTAAAGCTGACTCTACCCGTCTTATTCTTAACTCCAAGGCACAAGACACCGTGCTGAGCTTGGCTGCTGAAGCAGGTTCAGTTGAAGATCTTGAACTCGAAGATGTTCTGAAACTGGGTTACAAAGATATCAAATGTGTTGAATCAGGTGGTCCAGAACCGGGCGTTGGTTGTGCCGGTCGTGGTGTTATCACCTCCATTAACTTCCTCGAAGAAAATGGTGCTTACGACGACGTTGACTATGTTTCCTATGATGTGTTGGGCGACGTTGTTTGCGGTGGTTTCGCTATGCCGATCCGTGAAAACAAAGCCCAAGAGATTTACATCGTTATGTCTGGTGAAATGATGGCGCTTTATGCTGCCAACAACATCGCCAAGGGCATTCTGAAATATGCTGGTACCGGTGGCGTGCGTTTAGGCGGCCTGATCTGCAACGAACGTCAGACTGACCGTGAATATGAATTGGCTGATGCGTTAGCAAAACGCCTCAATTCTAAACTGATCCACTTCGTTCCACGTAACAACATCGTGCAGCATGCCGAATTGCGTAAGCAGACTGTTCTTCAGTATGCGCCCGATTCTGATCAGGCTAACGAATATCGTACGCTGGCTAAAAAGATCCATGAAAATTCCGGTAAGGGTACTATCCCGACCCCGATCACCATGGAAGAGCTGGAAGAAATGCTGCTCGAATTCGGTATCATGAAGACCGAAGAGCAGGAACTGGCTGAACTCGCCGCGAAGGAAGCCGCAGTCGCCAAGTAAGGAGACGCAAGATGAGCTTGAACGAAGAAGAAACTGTCTTCAACACTCGCCTCATCGAGGAAGTGCTTGAAGCCTATCCGGAAAAAGCAAGAAAGCGCCGTCGGAAGCATCTGTCGGTTGCCAAAGCTCCGGATACAGAAGCTGACCCCGGTGCCTTAAGCGAATGTTCAGTTAAGTCGAATATCAAATCCATTCCGGGTGTGATGACGATCCGTGGCTGTGCTTACGCTGGTTCCAAAGGCGTGGTCTGGGGACCGGTTAAAGACATGGTTCATATCAGCCATGGTCCGGTCGGTTGCGGTCATTATTCATGGTCACAGCGCCGTAACTTTTATACCGGTACGACGGGTGTGGACAGCTTCGTTACGATGCAGTTCACCTCTGATTATCAGGAAAAAGACATCGTTTTCGGTGGTGATAAAAAGCTTAAGAAAATCCTCAAGGAAATTGACGAGCTTTTCCCGCTTAATAAGGGCACGACCATCCAATCTGAATGTCCGGTTGGTCTGATCGGGGACGACATTGAATCTGTCGCCCGCGAACAAAAAAAAGAAACCGGAAAGACGATTGTTCCGGTTCGTTGCGAAGGTTTCCGTGGTGTTTCCCAGTCTTTGGGTCATCATATTGCTTGCGACGTTATCCGTGACTGGGTGCTTGATCAAGATGGTAATCAAGTACCGTTTGAATCAACGCCTTATGATGTCAACATCCTTGGTGACTACAACATCGGTGGTGATGCTTGGTCTTCCCGCATTCTCTTAGAAGAAATGGGTCTCCGAGTTATCGGCAGCTGGTCTGGTGATGCTACTTTAGCTGAACTTGAACGGGCACCAAAAGCCAAACTTAATCTCATCCATTGCTATCGCTCGCTGAACTATATCAGCCGCTATATGGAAGAGAAGCATGGTGTGCCGTGGATGGAATATAACTTATTTGGTCCTAGCCAGATTGCAGCATCTCTTCGCAGCATTGCCGAAAAATTTGACGACAAAATCAAAGAAGGTGCTGAACGCGTTATTGCCAAGTACCAACCTTTGGTCGATGCGGTTATTGAAAAATATCGTCCTCGCCTCGAAGGTAAAAAAGTCCTGCTTTATGTAGGTGGTTTGCGGTCACGCCATGTCGTCAATGCCTATACCGATCTTGGTATGGAAATCGTTGGTACCGGTTATGAATTTGCTCATAACGATGACTACCAGCGTACCGGCCATTACGTCAAAGAAGGCACGCTGATCTATGATGATGCGAGCACGTATGACCTCGAAAAATTCATCGAAGCCATCCGTCCTGATCTCGTAGGTTCAGGCATCAAGGAAAAATATGCCGTTCAGAAAACGGGTATTCCTTTCCGTCAGATGCATTCATGGGATTATTCTGGCCCGTATCATGGTTATGATGGTTTTGCCATCTTTGCCCGGGATATGGATCTAGCCATTAATAGCCCAGTCTGGGGTATGTTTAACGCCCCCTGGAAAAAAGCTGCCTAAATTATTCGGAGTTCGGCAGGGTTTTATCCCCCTGTCGGCCCCTGAGAAAAGAGGATTCGAGAATGCCTCAGTCTGTTGATAAAACTCTTGATTACGCATCCCTATTCCTTGAGCCGGAATACAAGGAGATGCTGGCCACCAAAGGCAAGCTTGAAAACATGCCTGAGGCTGAAAAAGTTAGCGCCGTTGCTGACTGGACAAAAAGCTGGGAATATCGCGAGAAGAATTTTGCTCGTGAAGCACTGACTATCAATCCGACTAAAGCCTGCCAGCCGCTTGGTGCTGTGTTTGCTGCCGCCGGTTTTGAAGGTACCCTTAGCTTTGTCCATGGCTCTCAGGGATGCGTTGCTTACTATCGTTCCCATTTGGCACGTCATTTTAAAGAACCGGCTTCAGCTGTTTCCTCTTCCATGACTGAAGATGCCGCCGTTTTCGGTGGTCTCAACAATATGGTCGATGGTCTGGCCAATGCCTACAGCCTTTATGATCCAAAGATGATTGCCGTTTCCACCACTTGTATGGCGGAAGTTATCGGGGACGATCTTCAGTCCTTCATTAACACGGCCAAGGACAAAGGCTCTATTCCAGCCGACTTTAATGTTCCTTATGCGCACACTCCAGCCTTTGTTGGTAGCCATGTAACGGGCTATGACAACATGATGAAAGGCATTCTGGAAAACTTCTGGAAGGGTGCAGAACGTAAGCCTAACGATTCTATCAACATCATTCCGGGTTTTGACGGATATGCTGTTGGTAATAACCGCGAACTGAAGCGTATTCTTGACCTGATGGGTGTCAACTACACCATTTTGTCTGATGTATCTGACCAGTTCGATACGCCTTCTGACGGTGAATTCCGTATGTATGATGGTGGCACGACCCTTGATCAGGTTCGTGATGCTGTTAATGCTAAAGCGACTATTTCGATGCAGGAATACTGCACGCCAAAGACGCTGGAATATGCTCAAACTTTTGGTCAGGAAACCGCTTCTTTCCATTATCCGCTGGGCGTTTCTGCCACGGATGAGCTGCTGATGAAAATTTCTGAACTGACGGGTAAATCTATCCCAGCAGAATTAGAAAAAGAGCGCGGCCGGTTAGTTGATGCGTTAACGGATAGCCAAGCCCATCTGCATGGTAAAAGCTATGCAATCTATGGCGATCCTGACTTTGTTTACAGCATGGCTCGTTTCGTCTTGGAAACGGGTGGTGAACCTCGCCATTGCCTTGCCACGAATGGCACCAAGGCATGGGAAAAGCAGATGCAAGCTCTGTTCGACAGTTCTGCTTTTGGTAAAGACTGCAAGGCATGGGGCGGTAAAGATCTCTGGCACATGCGTTCCTTGCTGGCGACCGAAAAAGTTGATCTGTTGATCGGTAACTCTTATGGTAAGTATCTGGAACGTGACACGGACACACCGCTTGTTCGTTTAACCTTCCCGATCTTTGATCGCCATCATCATCATCGCTTCCCAGTATGGGGCTATCAGGGCGGTTTACGCGTACTGGTTGCCTTACTTGATAAGGTCTTTGATCAACTTGATAAGAATTCACTTGCTTCTGAAGAAGCTGGCTATTCTTATGAACTGACGCGTTAAAATAGATGGACGGACAGAATAGGCCACTGTCCGTTCCTACTGGGGGTTAGCTTTTTCAGGAGCAAACGATGGATAACACGTTAAAGACGAAAGTTGTCGATCTGTTTAATGAACCTGGCTGCGACAAGAATGTAGCCAAAGGCGCGAAAGAGCGACGTAAAGGCTGTTCCAAACCTCTAACCCCCGGGGCAACAGCTGGCGGATGCGCCTTTGACGGTTCTAAAATTGTTTTACAACCGATCACAGATGCTATTCATATCGTTCATGGTCCGCTAGCTTGTGAAGGGAATGGCTGGGATAATCGCCAGGCGGCGAGTTCCGGCCCTACCCTCTATAGAAACGGTGTAACAACCGATATGACCCAGATGACTATCATCATGGGTACGGGTGAAAAACAGCTCTATAAAGCTATTCGCAACGTTATTGAACGTTATAATCCACCTGCTATTTTTGTTTATGTAACCTGCGTTCCTGCTTTGATCGGGGATGATGTCGACGCCGTTTGTAAACATGCGTCTAATAAATTTGGTATTCCTTGCATTCCGGTTAATGCGCCGGGTTTTATTGGCACAAAGAATTTAGGCAATAAGCTAGCAGGAGAAGCCCTTCTCGATCACGTGATCGGGACGATGGAACCTGAAATAAGCACGCCTACCGATATTAATATTATCGGTGAATATAATCTATCCGGCGAATTATGGCAGATAAAACCCCTTTTTGATAAATTAGGTATTCGGGTTCATACCTGTATTACAGGGGACTCTCGCTATCGTGATGTTGCCTCTGCCCATCGTTCACGTGTGAATATGATGGTCTGTTCGGCTGCGTTGATTAATCTTGCCCGCAAAATGGAAGAACGCTGGGACATTCCTTATTTCGAAGGTTCTTTCTATGGCATAGAAGAGACCTCTAATTCCCTTCGCCGCATTGCCCAGCTTTTGGTGCAACGAGGCGCTGCTGCTGATTTAATAGACCGCACAGAAGCCCTAATCCAAGCGGAAGAAAAGCGGATATGGGAAAGATTGGAACCCTATCGTCAACGTTTGACGGGTAAACGCGTCTTTCTTTATACGGGCGGCGTTAAATCATGGTCGATCGTTTCTGCATTGCAGCAAATGGGTATTGAGATCGTAGGGACTTCCGTACGGAAATCCACTGATAACGATAAGCAGAAAATTAAAGAATTGATGGGCAGTGATGCTCATATGATAGAAAAGATTCCACCTCGTGAAATTTATGAGCGTCTTAAACGGGGTGACGCAGATATTATGCTTTCGGGCGGTCGTACTCAGTTTATCGCGTTAAAAGCAAAGGTGCCTTGGATTGATATTAATCAGGAACGCCATCAGGCTTATGCAGGTTATGAAGGTATTTTAGCCTTAATCCGCGATCTAGACTGTGCCCTATCTAATCCTGTCTGGCAAGAAATCCGTCAACCAGCCCCTTGGGAAGAAGGCTGGGAAGCACCAGAAATGGATAGCCTTTCTGATGATTATAATCTCTTCAATGGGAGGGCTGGATGAGTATTGTTATTGAAAGTAAACGCGCAGCCTCAATCAATCCGTTAAAGTCTTCTCAACCTCTTGGTGCAGCGCTTGCTTTTTTAGGGATCGACCAGGCCATCCCTTTATTCCATGGGTCTCAAGGCTGTACCTCATTTGCTGTAGTTTTAGCGGTTCGACATTTTAAAGAAGCTATTCCGCTGCAAACAACGGCGATGAATGAAGTGTCCACTATTCTTGGTGGCCACTCTAATCTGGAAGAAGCCTTGCTTAATCTTACAGCGAGGGTAAATCCGCGTTTTATTGGGGTGGCTTCTACCGCCTTGGTGGAAACCCGCGGTGAAGATTATATCGGCGCTTTAAAAGATATACGGGCGCGCAATCCCGATCTTGCTAGCCGTCAAATCACTTTTGCCGCGACCCCTGATTATTCTGGGGCGCTGGAAGATGGTTGGGCTAATGCCGTATCAGCTATTATTGATGATGTCGTTATTCCTTGGACGACAGACGTTACCTCTTTCCAGCAAATCAATGTTTTACCCGGTATTCATCAAACAGCTGCCGATATTGAAGCTTTAAGGGATATAATCGAAAGCTTTGGACTATATCCGGTTATTCTACCTGATATTTCCGGTTCTTTAGATGGTCATGTTCCTGAGAATTGGATGTCTACCACAATGGGTGGCACCCGTATGGAAGAAGTGGCCAATATGGCCCGTGCCGTTCATACAATTGCCATTGGTGAGCATATGCGGAAGCCAGCAGACTTATTGGAAAGTCTGACGGGTGTTCCCACCACTTTATTTCCTGATTTAACGGGTCTTACAGCATCCGATCAATTGATGGCTTTATTAGCCCGTCTTTCGGGTAAATCGATTCCTGTACGCTATCGTCGTCAGCGTAGTCAGTTAGTTGATGCGATGTTAGATGGCCATTTCTATTTTGGTGGCAAGAAGGTAGCTATCGCTGCTGACCCTGATCTATTGGTAAGCTTATCGCGTTTCTTTAATAGTATGGGTGCTCAAGTTTCTGTTGCGGTTTCTTCCACGCCGAATTCCCCTCATCTGAAAGATCTTCCTACAGAAAAAGTTATTGTAGGCGATCTGACCGATTTTGAGGATGCGGTACAAGAAGTAGGCGCCGATATGCTGATCACGCACAGCCATGGTCGGCAGGCATCGAAACGGTTAGGCATCCCCTTATTTCGGGTAGGTTTCCCTATTTTTGATCGGATAGGAAATGCTCGAAGGCTTACACTGGGATACCAAGGCACACAGGATTTGATTTTCCGTGTTGCTAATCTGTTTTTAGATCAGACGCATACTCCAAAACCGGCTGATTTTGTTGAAGGACAACCTGATTCCCCAATAGAGGAGAACCTTTATGCCTGAACGTCGTCTGCAATTGATTGATTCTGATGCACCCGAGGGGTCTGCCGTGACTGCTGAGGTAGTGCCGACCTTGCGGATAGCTATTGCAACACAGGATATGCAATCTTTGAATGCCCATTTTGGTGGCGCCAGTCGTTTTGCAGTCTGGGATGTTACTGTCGATGATGCACGTTTTGTAGAAGCATTAGGTTTTAACAGTACTTCTGATCAGTCTGGTAGCCATAAAACTGAGGGTGAAGATAAAATTGGCCCGAAAGTAGAGGCACTAGCGGGATGCAATTTACTGTTTATTTTGGCTATCGGCGGCCCAGCCGCTGCCAAGGTCGTTAGTGCGGGTATTCATCCTATTAAACTGCCAGCAGCGGAAAGCATTCCCTCCATCATAGAACGCGTACAAACTATGATGAAAGGTAACCCTCCCCCTTGGCTGAGAAAAGCAATGGGTATGGCATCTCCTCAACGTTCTATGGATTTTCTTGACGATGACGACGAATAGCGCTGAAGGAAATCCGGTTAAGGATGATCTAAATACGCCGTTTATGCGGATGCTTGTTGGCCGGATACGGGCAGAAGATATGTTTGGCGCATGGGAGAATAAGAAAGATGAAAAGCTCCTGTCCGAATATATTATAACCAAAGAAGAACGACGCGCCATTCCGATTATCGGTGATCCGGATCCTGAAACTGTTGATCGTGTTAATTATTTCTATCAGGCTGTTGGCCTTGCAATAGAAGAAAAAACGGGTTTTATGGCTTCTCCGATCATGAAATTAAGTCATGAAGGTTTTGGAAGAGTATTTTTGATTGTTGGCCGATTGGTGGTTTTGTCAAAAACGCTACGCGATGTGCATCGTTTTGGTTTTGATGATTTAGCAGCCCTCAATTGTGAAGGTTGCCGCGCAGTGGATAATGCCATTGCGATTATGGAACAGTTTCCCGAGGTTGCTCAGGCTTAAAAGATTGGGGGTATTCTTTGAGGATACCCCTCCTTACCGCCCTCAGGAATATTATTTACCCTAAATTTTAAGGAAGAATACATGAGCGTTCACACGCGCGACGGCCGTGAATGGAAGCCGCAATATCTTTTGTCTATTAGCCCTGAACTTTGTATCGGCTGTGGACGGTGTTATAAAGTTTGTGGTCATAATGTTTTAGGGCTTTATGGCGTCGATGAAGAAGGTACCTTGATTGATCCTGAAGATGATGATGATGGTGATATCGTCAAAAGTGTTATGACAGTTCTTGATGGCGGTGCCTGTATCGGGTGTAGTGCTTGTGCCCGTGTTTGTCCGACCAAAAGCCAAACACACGGTGCCGCTTAAGCGCGTCCTATACAGTCATTGTAAGAATAAGACGGGGAAAGCATATGAATATCTATGAACAATTAATGTCACAAGCCGAAACGGGTATCTGTGATCGGTTCGAGAGTCATGTGCTGGCCTCTATTATTGCACTCAGTATGGAAGAGGCCGAAAAACGCGATTGTTCTCTTTCTGAAACTCTCGGCATTAGTGGTGAATTAATGCTCAGTGTCATTGAGAATTATTTTCCTCATGCCTTGCCTTTATTTGAAAAATATAAAGCAGATAAAGCCCCAGAATGTGACGATGATGAACGTTATCTGCGTGATTTATTATGCCGCAATACAACTAACGATTCTCGGACAGAATATCTTTTAGCGGGCATGATAGCGCGTCGTTCTATGGCGCCCCACCATCTATGGCAGGATTTGGGTCTGCGTAATCGTCGCGAGCTTGGCTGGTTAATGGAACGCTATTTTGAACCTTTGGCCAACCGAAACGGGGCCGATATGAAATGGAAAAAATTCCTTTTCCGTATAATTTGTCGCGATGAAGGCTATGGCTTATGCCCATCCCCGATTTGCAGTGAATGTGAAGATACAGATCTCTGCTTTGGTGATGAAGAAGGGAAAAGCCTTCTTTCTCATAAATAAGCTTATTTTATGCATCTACAAAAAATAGAAACGAGTTTTGAGAAAAATATTTTGTCTTCTTGTTATAAAGTCGACAAAATTTTCTGGCTTAAAGATGACAATCTAACATTTTAGCCATTCCCGCTTAAAAAAACTCTAAAGAGAATAGCTTTTAAAAAATATGGCATGATCTTTGCTTGAATCTTGAGTTGAGAGACTACTCAACGACAGGAAACTGCGATGATCAATCTGACCGAAACTGCCTCTAATGCTATCCGTTCTTCGCTGGTAGAAGCCCCTGATTCTGTACAAGGTATCCGTATCATGGTTGAAACGGGTGGTTGTGCAGGTCTTAAATACATGATGGCTCTTGCGATTGAACCGGAAGCAGGGGATGCGGTTGTTGAAGAGAATGGCTTTAAGGTTTTTGTCGAAGAAAATAGCATTCCCCTTCTTAAGGGGACCAAGATTGATTTTGTGACAAGCCTTGAAGAGTCAGGGTTTACTTTTGACAATCCGAATGCAGGTTCAAAATGTTCCTGTGGGAAATCTTTCAACTAAAATAAGAACGAAGCACTTTGCCTTTATAAGGCAGAGACCTGTTAGCGACTGAGGGGCTGTTAAAAAACAGCCGATCCCTTCCTCGCCCTATAGTAAAGATCAGGGCCAAATCAACGAAAAGGGCTTCCATAATGCCTTTACAGCAGCACAAACAGGCTATTGAAAACGCTCTTGAAGAGTTACGTCCAACCCTCAAAAAAGATGGCGGGGATTGTGAACTCGTTTGTATTGAAGAAAATAAAGTTATCGTCAGAATGACCGGTAATTGCGTACAATGTCAGTTGGCCACCCTTACAGTTCACGGCATTCAAAAAAAATTGATAGAGCAGGTTGGTGTTCCCTTACGGGTTATTCCGGTTCCGCCGGGTCACTAAGATCTTAAAGCCAGATATAAGGATAGTTCAACCACTCTATCCCCGAAATAGAAGAAGAGAGGTGGAAGAGGCATGAGATCAGTCTATCTCGATAATAATGCTACTACACGCGTTGATCCTGAAGTTGTAGCAGCCATGCTGCCTTTCTTCACAGAAAATTTCGGAAATCCGTCTTCCCTTCATCATTTTGGAACAGAAGCCAAAACAGCTTTAAGGTCGGCTCGACAGCATCTTCAAAATTTGCTGGGTGCCGCCTTCGAGCAAGAAATTATCTATACAAGCGGGGGGACTGAATCTGATAATACCGCTATTCTTTCCGCTTTAGCGATGCAACCTGACCGGGATGAAATCATCACCAGCGCGGTCGAGCATCCGGCTATATTAAGTTTATGTGCATGGTTGAAAAAAAATCGCGGAATAAAAGTCCATTATATTCCGGTAAAAGCTAATGGCCACCTTGATATAGAAGCTTATCGGGCAGCATTAAGCCCACGCACGGCTCTCGTTTCCTTTATGTGGGCAAATAATGAAACAGGTGTTATTTTCCCCATTGCCCAGCTGAGTAAAATAGCCCGTGAAGCAGGGGCTTTATTCCATACCGATGCCGTGCAAGCCGTTGGAAAGATAGCCATTGATCTAAAAAATTCTGATATAGATATGCTTTCGCTGTCTGGTCATAAACTTCATGGTCCAAAAGGCATCGGCGCTCTTTATGTGCGTAAAGGAATAAAGATACAGCCTCTTATCAGGGGCGGCCATCAAGAACGTGGCCGTCGAGGGGGTACTGAAAATATGCCTGCGATTGTTGGTTTAGGGGTAACGGCCCAACTAACTGCTGCTCATTTATCGGCAGAAAATGCCTATATTCAGCCATTACGCGATAGATTGGAACAAGGGTTGTTACACTCTATCAGTAACAGTATGGTCATCGGCGATAAAGAAAATCGCCTATCCAATACCCTCAATATTGCCTTCGAGCATATTGAGGGGGAAGCCATTTTAACTTTTTTAAATAAGGCCGGTATCGCTGCTTCTTCAGGATCAGCCTGCGCTTCAGGTTCAATGGAGCCTTCACACGTCCTTCGCGCGATGAAAGTCCCTTATATGTTTGCCCATGGCGCTATTCGTTTTTCCTTTTCGCGTGATAATACAGAAGAAGATGTCGATTATGTTTTGAGCGTCATGCCGGCTATTATTAATAATTTTAAAAAACAACGATGATTTATAGCGCAATCTTGTAACATATACTATCCCATAGTATAATCAATAATTACAAGATCGTCAAAACGCATCAGATAGAGAACAGTCGTCATGTCCCCTAATAATGATAGACGTTTAATCATTAATGATACCACATTACGTGACGGCGAACAGGCTCCGGGTGTAGCCTTTACCTTGTCTGAAAAACTAGCCATTGCGAAAGCCTTGGATGAAGCGGGTATTGACGAAATTGAAGCCGGTATTCCGGCTATGGGGGCAGCGGAAAGAGACGCCATCATAAAAATTCGACAGCAGGTATCGCATGCGCGTATTATTCCTTGGTGCCGAATGACCCGTCATGATGTAGATTTAGCCCTACAAACAGGTGTTGAAACCGTTCATCTCTCGGTCTCCTCTTCCCCCCAACAAATGGCCGCTAAATTTCCTGATTTATCACCAGAAGCACTCTTGTCCATGACAAGAGATGTTATTGGTTATGCTCGGGATAAAGGTGTTAATGTCTCTGTTGGTGCAGAAGATTCTAGTCGGGCAGAACTACCTTTTCTGATTGATCTTCTAGGCGTCATTACAGAAGCAGGCGCTTTCCGTTTACGCTTTGCGGATACGCTTGGTGTCCTTGATCCCTTCACAACCTATGAAATCATCAAAAAATTACGTGAAAATACGATGCTGGATATAGAATTCCATGGCCATGATGACATGGGGTTAGCAACCGCCAATAGCCTAGCCGCGATCAAAGGCGGTGCAACAGGGGTCAGTGTTACCGTTTTAGGCTTAGGGGAACGCGCTGGGAATGCGGCGCTTGAACAAATAGTTGTCGCCGCCTGTCGTTTTCTAGATAAAAAAACGGGTGTTCGAACCGAACATCTGGGATCATTAGCGCATTGTGTTGCACAGGCTGCAGGAAGGGCTATTCCTGCTGATAAAGCAATTGTAGGCGATTCTGTCTTTCGCCATGAATCGGGTATTCACGTTTCTGGTTTATTGCGTGACCCTTCTACTTATGAAGCGCTTGATCCTACCCAATTTGGCCGAAATAGAGAAATCGTCTTGGGTAAACATTCCGGTCGTGCGGCTATGCGCCATGCGCTTGAGCTATTAGGCATCAAGAGTGAGGAAAAAATTACGGAAGCTTTACTCGCAGAGGTTCGTTCTCGAGCAATCCAGAACAAAAGAACCGTTAAACTAGAAGAGGTAGCCGATCTTTATACTAGGTTGATACAACAACAGGTTATTCCGTTAACACCAGAAAGTCAGAATTGAACAGCATTCTTTAGATAGCTCTTTGCTGTTTTATAAAGGCTTTTGATTCTGTGTTATCTTTCTTCCGGCTGCACCATAATCCTCTCAAGGAGATAGTATGTCTTTTGTTGATACCCTACGTGGACTTTCTTCTGCTGAAGAGTTTTTCAACACGCTTGAAGTCCCCTATGATTCTAAAATTCTTAACGTTGCCCGCCTCCATATTCTACGACGGATGCACACTTACCTTGAAGATAGCCAAGAGAGTGAAAAAACATTAAATGATGACGAACAGCGGACCCTTTATAAACGCCATCTGACTCAAGCTTACACTGATTTTACAAAATCTTCACCGATGGAAGAAAGAGTGTTTCAGGTCCACAAAAATGCTGTCAAACCTGCTACTTTACCCATGGTTAGTTTATCTTCTTTAAAACTCCCTCCAGAAAAGCAGTAACGCAAGTAATAAAAAAAGAGGCTTGTTTTAACCACAAGCCTCTTTTGTATTTATAAGTCTTTTCATATTAATTTTAAGTAATCATTTTAATCGTATATCTAACTGATTTTCCAGTATTTTAATATGAAAAATATATAATATAATATGTTTTTTATAAAAAATGTTATTAAATTACAAAAAATAATTGACTAATAAAATTAAAAAATTTAATACCCTTGTGAATAGAAACACAGGGTTGACAAATGATAATGATAAAACATTCAGCCTACACAATAAAAACAAGAATATCTGATAAGATTCAAAATTATACTATCGACTCAAAATATTCTAAATATTATCTTAAAGTATTCAATAAAAAGAGAAATCTAGTCGTCTTAAGTTTTGCGACGCTCACTCTATTCTCCTCTCAAATGGCTTATGCAGAAGAAAATACAGAAAAAGATCTGTTGGTCACACTTTCACCTTACCGCGTTAACAAAATCAACCTTACGCCCTTTGGAAAAACCTCTGTCCTTGATACGCCTTATTCTGTTGATGCCGTACCTGTTGCTTTATCAAAAAATCAGCAGCTGATAAGTGTCCGTGAAGTGTTTCGTCTTATACCCTCTATCCAAGGGGAAAATATCCGACCACAAACGCGCGGTATGCAAGCTGGGGTTGTTCAAAATACATTTATTGACGGGTTAAATATTGCTGCAACTACCGATTATCCAACTGAACAATTTGAGCAAATCGAAGTTTTAAATGGTCCTTCAGGGGCGCTTTATGGTCCGACCAGTCCGGCTGGTACTTTTAATTATGTATTAAAACGTCCTACTGAAAAAAATCTCCGCCAAATTAATGTTCAATATTTATCTAAAAATACGTGGTCCGGACATATTGATGTCGGAGGTTTTTTTGATCCAGAGAAAAAATTTGGCTATCGCCTTAACCTTCTGGAACAGGATGGAAAATACTATATTAAAAATAGTCAGCTAAAACGCCAGTTGGCAAGTCTTGCTTTCGATGTACATTTTTCACCGGATACCGTCCTTGAGACGAATATTAGTGGCTATCATTATGTTGATATGGGACTGCCCGGCACCTTTGCTTTAGCTTCGAATGTAAATTTTCCAACCGCGCCTAATCCTAAAACAGTAGGATATGGTCAGTCTTATGCAGGTGATAACAACAAAACCTTTATTGTAAGTGGTAGTTTACGCCATGATTTTAACGCAAATTGGCATTTAAAAGCCAGCATTCTACGGGAAAGAAATGACCGCGCTTCAACAGCAATCAATAATACCCTTATTAACAACGAGGGAGATTATAAAAGTACCGCAGCCATAACTACTTATAGTCTTGATACTATTCTAAGTGAAAATGTTACCTTAAATGGTTCCTTACATACTGGTAGCGTAGCCCATTCCATTCTACTGGGGACCTCAGGTTTTTTCTGGGATCGCTATACGCCCTATCAAAAGGGCCCCGTAACCCTGGGCACAGCCTCTATTAATCACCCACAGATTTTTTCTGAGCCAACATTTCCTAGCTTTACCAATAGATATCGCTCCGTTCATACGACACAGCAATCTATTACGTTTGGTGACAAGATCGAGTTTACCCCCCAATGGGCTATTCAAGCCGTTGCTAGTCAAAGTTGGATTAGTACGACTAATTACAATAAGTCTGGTGGCGTGACAGGGCATTATAATGCCAGTGGAATAAGCCCTATCGCTAGTTTACTCTATAAACCCAAACAAAATATGACAGCTTATTTCACCTATTCTAATAGTTTGCAGCAAGGGGATAATGCGCCAACAGGAACACGTAATGCTGGGGAAAGCTTGTCGCCTTACCGATCAACTCAATGGGAAATAGGTTATAAAATCAATTTAAATAGGATTAATTTGAGAGCGGCGCTTTATCAGATCCGCCGTCCCTATGCTTATATTGGAGCCGATGGCTATTATGCACTGCATGGTAATCAAAGAAATCGTGGTGTCGAAATTATGGCTGATGGATCGATCACACGATATTTAACAGTTTACGGCGGCATTGCCTTATTAGATCCAGAAGTACACAACACCGGTTCGGCACTGACAAATGATAAAAAAGTTTTGGGGCTATCCCCTGTCGTTTTTAATGCACTGTTAGAATATCATCTACCAATTATGCCATCAGTCACTCTGACAGCCGATATTAATTATGCCAATCGAAAACCCGGTAACTATAGCAATACGGATTATGTCGCGGGTTATACAGTAGCTAATCTAGGCATCCGCTATTCAAGAGAGGTTAGAGGTACCCATATGACATGGCGTCTTAATGTCAATAATATAACTGATGCACATTATTGGGCTAATATCACACCGAGTAGCCAAAATGGTTACAATAGCACAGGTAGCGGTACTGGAACCTTAGGCGCACCGCGTTCAGTGCGGGCTTCGATGCAGGTTGATTTATGAAGCCGACGCTTTCCCTTATAGCGATAACGCTCATTGGATGTGCATTTACGGTGCGTGCAAATGCAGCTCCAGTCACACCTGCTCCACAACAGGATATTACAGCCTTTTCTCAACCTATGCCGACACTTCAAGTATGGGCAGCAGGTAGTCTCAGGGGGGCTTTGACAGACATTGCCCAGCAATTTTCAAGCAAGACAGGTATAAAAATAGAGACCTCTTTTGGACCTGCCGGTTTACTATTCTCCCGCATCAAAAAAAATGAAGCTGTCGATGTCTATCTTTCAGCCAATATGCGCTATCCGCAACAACTTTCAGATGAGAAGATAGCAGCACCACCCGTCATTTTTACGCATAATACACTTTGCCTTACTACTCGTGCGGGCTTTGATCTTACCGCTGATAATATGGTGGATGTTTTATTAAGGCCTTCTGTCAAAATTGGCACATCAACACCAGGGAACGATCCGGGTGGAGATTACGCTATGGCGTTTTTTGCAAAAATCGGAGAGAGCAATACTTCGTCTCAAGACATATTACAAAAAAAAGCCCGACCTATTGTTGGGGGTAAATTCAGCCCATCTGTCCCACTGGGATGGAATCCTGTTGAGTATTTTCTGGCCAGCCAAAAAATCGATGTTTTTATTGGCTATTGTAGCGCTCACAATAAGACAACAGATCCGCGTTTTACCAAGACAAGAATTCCTGATACGCTGGCGGCCCCTATTGTTTATGGCAGTAGCGTTCTTTTAAAATCAAAAGACCCGAATCAAAGAGCGGCGGCCTTCCAGTTCGCTTTCTATTTAATGAGTGAGGAGGCAAAAAAAAATTTAAGGGCATATCATTTTGAACCTTAAAATTTTCTATTTTTCTCAGATATTATTACAACAAAACATTCATTTATTATTTTTGTAATAAAATCCCTTTTGTAAGTTTGAAGTTATAACTAATAACTATTCTGCTTGTTACAAATATCTAAGGAGGAAACGGCTATGCCCAGCCCCTCTCATTTGGCTACTGTTTTATTGCCGATTTCAAATGGTTTGATAGATGCGTTATTGGCTGAAGATGCTGCCCTTGGTGATTTGACAACACGGGCTTTAGGCATTGGCGCGGTACCGGCTCATATTACTTTTACAGCGCGTGATGATCAAATTGCGAGTGGAACAGAAGAAGCGGTCGCCATTTTGGAACGATTAGGTGCTAGTATCCGGTATATATTACCTTCTGGTAGCCCCGCCCCCTCTGGAACGCTTTTAATTGAAGCAACAGGCTCCGCCAGTATGCTTCATTTGGGATGGAAATCAGCCCAGACGCTCATGGAATGGTGTGCTGGCATTGCTACCACTACGCATAGCATGGTGACACGCGCTAAAAGAATTCGACCTACAGCAGTTGTCGCCTGTACCCGTAAAGCGGCCCCTTTAACCCGATCCTTAGCTATCCGGGCCGTCTTAGCGGGTGGCGGCGTTATGCATCGCATAAATCTTTCTGAAACTGTGCTTGTTTTTCCCGAGCATCTCGCTTTTATCCAAGGGAAAACAGATCAAGCGATAGAGAAACTGCGTCAGACAGTCCCTGAAAGAAAAATTACCATTGAAGTTGATACGATAGAGCAAGCCATATCTGCTGCAAAATTTTCTCCTGATGTTTTACAATTAGAAAAATTTTCACCACAGCAAATAGCCGAATTACGAACAGAACTTCAATTCTTTGAACAAGCACCAATTTTAGCGGCGGCGGGTGGCATTAATCCTAACAATATAACGGCTTATATGGAAGCTGGCGCTGATATTATTGTAACATCAGCCCCTTATTCAGCTAAACCTTGTGATGTCCAAGTACATCTTAAACCCGAATAAATCACGGCTTATAGTAAAATAAATTTGATTGGTGGCGCATTTTAGATGCCTTTCAGACTGCCCATTCCGTCATTTTGCCAGCGATTTATATCCCGATTATCATCATGCTATCATCCTTGATTTCTTGGAATATTCGGTCACAGACGCATACAAAAAAAGTCTGTAGCCTTTGCTGTTGGCTTATACGGTCTATTGTTACAAAATTTTCTATAGGAAGGTGAATAAGTGTCAGGGACGCCTTTCTAACTCCGCATGAAGCAGACTATGCGCTGCATGATATTCGTTGCCCCTGTTAGAGTTGACCGATTTATGGGCCTGTATTGTGAGGGTAACAAAGACTGAAACTTCTAGTGCTTTATTAGAATTCCGTAACTACCTCAGATTTTTAAATCTGCGACCTTTTTTGATCCTTATAGCTTTCGGTATAAAATTTAGCGACGTGGTCTCATCATATCATCTAGTAAAGAACGTATCTCTTACATCTTATCGCGGTTGGCCTATTTTCTCTGATTAAGAGCGAGGTCAAAATAGAGTGAAAAAGAAAAGAAAAATTTCAAACATGACCTCGTTTTTTCTCGACATATGCAGAATTTTCTTCTGTCATAATGACAATTTTTATAGAGAATATCTTTTGGAAGAAACTATTATAATCTTGAAGCCCATAAAAAGAGACAGATTTTTTATCGAATATTATTCACTCTAATGCCTGCTAAAGCTATCAATTATAATATTTTATAAACAATCTAAATTTTGAATTTTTCTTAATTTATATTTCCAAATATGCTTCTTTAGGCTCGGTTAAACTATAATTTATTAATTTGGAGCGCCACTATTTTGTCTGATCCAATTCCTCAGTCCGTTGTAACACCTCTGACACCTGCGGCCATTTTTCTAGTGCTTAATATCCATCAAGGCGCTGAAATCGAAAAAAACATTCGGGCTTTTTGTGCTGATCTCTCGGCTTTGCGCCGCACCGTCGGATTTCGTGATCCCGATGGACAACTTTCTTGTATTTTAGGCATTGGCTCGGCAGCATGGGATCGTCTCTTTTCTGGCCCTCGTCCAAAAGAATTACATCCTTTCAAAGAAATTAAAGGCGTTCATCACGCTGTTTCAACCTCAGGTGATCTGCTTTTTCATATCCGAGCGACCCGCATGGATATGTGCTTTGAAATGGCTACACTTATTATGGAGCGTCTTCGTCCTGTTGCGACTGTTGTTGACGAAGTCCATGGTTTTAAATATTTTGATGACCGCGATCTAATCGGTTTTGTTGATGGCACTGAAAATCCGGAGAATGAAGCCGCTTGTGAAGCCGTGCTGATTGATTCTGAAGATCCAGATTTCAAAAATAGCAGTTATGTCATCGTTCAAAAATATCTCCATGATGTTGAGGGTTGGAATAAGCTTCCAATTGAAACTCAAGAAAAAATTATCGGTCGAAAAAAATTATCGAATGTTGAACTCGACGATGAGAACAAGCCGGATTATGCCCATAATATCTTAAATATCGTTACTCGCGATGGAAAAGAGGTTAGTATTCTACGCGATAACATGCCTTTTGGCGAAATTGGTAAAGGTGAATTTGGTACTTATTTTATCGGCTACGCTCGCTCGCCCTCGGTAACGGAAGAAATGCTGGAAAACATGTTCGTAGGTAAACCGAAAGGAAATTATGACCGCTTACTTGATTTCAGTCGTCCAATAACGGGCTGTTTGTTTTTTGTCCCTTCGGTCTCTTTCCTTGATAATGTAGAGCCGTAAATACTCACTTTCTATCTCACGGAAGAGGGGCGAGTAATGGATATTAGAAATATCAATTATAGCAAATGAGTCCCTCTTCCGCTTCAATCTCTATGACGAGCGTAATATCTCTTAGCCAGTCAACCAGAGGATTGCGGCCTTCTAATAAATATTTTCGTGCTCTCAAGCGGTTTATCTCTGTTCTTAGCCTGCCTGCTGTCAAGAGCGCGCCTCCTATGTCAGATACCCAAATAATAGTTTGAAGGGCCCTATCTAAATGGAAAGATGATGATCACAGGGAATCGAGTAGCTTAGCTTTGTGATACTTTGAAAAGAAAGAATATAGGCTAACGAATAAGGTCAAACCGCCCCTATATAGAGGGGCTGAATAATGTCCAAGGCTACCAGTCCAACCCCCAATATCAATTTTCTATCTCTATGTGCCCTGTTACAACTAGCAACGGCAGGGAAACACTGACGCTATCAACTTTAGCGACCTTAAGTGACTATTTAGTAATGCCTTAATCATTGAGTATTTAAAAATTTTATTCCTCAACGCCAATAATAATATCTGAGGCTTTTATAAGCGCGATGGCCGCTTTGCCTTCAAGTAGCTGAAGTTCTTCTGCCTCTTCATTGGGGATCGCCGCCATTACAGGAAGTCCATTAAGATTAAGGATAACATGCGAGGTTGTCTTTCCTTTAATAACTTTAAAAATCTTACCTTTGAATTGATTGCGTGCGCTTAATTTCAACATCTTATCCCCTGTTGATAAAATGATTCCTACTCGAAATAAGCCTATTTATCAGGAAGATAGGATTACAAACGGGCAGTCTTTAATTTTTAAAGAGATCAAAGATACCTGCCGGCCTGTTGTAAGACCGGCAAGCAGAATATTATTATTCGTCGATACCAACCATGATATCAGAGGCCTTGATAACAGCAATCGCTGATTTGCCTTCCGTAAGCTTCAGATCTTCTACACCTTCATTAGTAATAGCAGCCATAAGTGTAGTACCGTTAACATCTAAAGTTACATGGGAGGTTGTAGCCCCCTTAGCAATTTTAACAATTTTACCTTTTATCTGGTTGCGCGCACTAAGTTTCAACATTTTAGTTCCTTTCTTGATATATCCTATTGGACTTTTTGCATTATATGTAAAATTATTCTAAATAATAGTTTCAATTACAATCATTAAAACTCTAGGATGCTATTTTGTTGACACTATTTTTTTTGGAATTAAAAAATGTCAGGATGGATAAAAATATTTTTTAAAAATAAAAAAATGAATATTTTTAAAATTATTATTAATATAATCAGTGTATCATTATTTGTAATGCCTGCAAATGCAGCCGAATTACGTATAGCCGTTGCTGCTAATTTTAGCGATACTGCAAAAGAATTAATAACAGCTTTTACGCATAAAACGGGGAATACGATTCGTCTCAGTTCTGGCTCCACAGGACAGCTCTATGCCCAGATAAAACAAGGGGCACCTTTTGATATATTTTTATCGGCGGACAATGGCCGACCTGAAAAATTAGTGCAAGAAGGCTTAGCTGTTTCAGATAGTCGATTTACCTATGCCATCGGACAACTCGTATTATGGAGCCGTGACAAAAATTTTCCGGCAACGGTTGAAACCTTAGAGAAACAGGCCTTCACGCGCCTTGCCGTTTGTAATCCAGATGTCGCGCCTTATGGCCGTGCAGCTATTGAAACCTTGCAGAATCTACATTTATTAGAAAAATTACGGCCTAAATTTGTAGTTGGAACTAATATTATCCAAGTATGGCAGTTCGTTTCCAGCGGAAATGCCGAGCTAGGCTTTGTCTCTCTTTCTCAGATGAAGGGCGTTTCTGAAGGTTCGCAATGGCGAGTACCTGAAAAATTTTATACCCCCATTCGGCAAGATGCTGTGTTATTAAATAAATCTCAGAATAATGCAGCAGCACGAGCTTTTATGGCATTTTTAAAAAGTGATGAAAGCCGCTCTATCATCAGCCATTATGGTTACCATTTTTAAACCGAATAAAAAGAAAACAGGATGGAGACTTCCGATCTCTGGCCGACTATTCGGCTAACTCTTGAACTAGCCTTTTCTACAACCTTCATTTTATTATTATTCGGGACACCTCTTGCGTGGTGGTTAGCCCGAACAAAAAAATGGTGGCGCGAAATTATCAATACGCTTGTCGCTTTGCCTTTAGTTTTACCGCCTACGGTACTCGGTTTTTATTTACTACTGTTTTTAGGACCAAATGGGCCTGGAGGCTGGTTAGCGCAATTATGGGGAGCGCGTACCCTCGCCTTTTCTTTTAGTGGTCTTTTATTAGGATCTATTATCTATACGCTCCCTTTTGTTGTCCAGCCTGTTCGCAACGCCTTTGAAACCATTGGAACAGCCCCCATGGAAGCGGCGGCAACTTTACGCGCATCACCATTTAAAGCTTTTTTGACTGTAGCTATTCCCTTAGCTCGCCCAGGATTAATAACAGGTGCCGTTTTGGGCTTTGCGCATACTGTGGGAGAATTCGGTGTTATTTTAATGATCGGGGGCGATATTCCGGGTCAAACACAAGTATTATCGATAGCTATTTATGATGCCGTAGAAGCCTCCCATTGGCATGAAGCCAATATTCTGGCAGGTGGCATGGTCTTGTTCGCTTTTATCGTTATCCTCGCCGTTAATCTAATTGATCGCTATTTCGGTCATGCAATAAGATAAGAGATGCTTGGTGATTAACCCTATAACTGACAAAAAAATTGACGTTGCCTTTCGGGGAAAATTGGGCAGTTTCAATTTAGATGTCGCTTTTACGGTGTCAGCACGCGGAGTAACGGCACTTTCTGGTCCGTCTGGATGTGGTAAAACCACCCTGTTGAGGGCTATTGCAGGATTGCATCATTTTCAAGAAGGTTATTGTTCGGTTGATGGTGTTATATGGCAGGATAAAACCCATTTTTTACCGGTTTATCAACGTCCTATCGGATATGTTTTTCAGGATAGCCGATTATTCCCTAATCGTGATGTAATAGGCAATTTGCTCTATGCCACTGGAGGGCGGAGGCCTTCTTCTGGTTTGTTATTTGAAGAGGTTACTGAACTTTTAGGGCTGATTCCGTTATTAAAACGATCGGTACAAGCGCTCTCAGGGGGAGAAAAACAGCGTGTCGCTATTGGGCGAGCGTTACTTTCTCAACCGCGCTTATTATTGATGGATGAACCCCTCTCTGCATTGGATCAAGAAGCAAGAGAGAAAATCATGCCTTTTCTCGAACAGTTACGCGATCAACTGGCGCTACCTATTCTCTATGTCAGCCATGATCACCTTGAAATACGCCGTTTATCAGACCGGCAAATTTTTTTACATAAAGGGAAATTAGATACAAAAGCCGCACAACAAGAGGCTTATTCGGTGATAAAAGCCCACTGTATTGCCTATGATTCCGCCTATGGGATAGCCCTTTTTGAAGTGGCAGGTGGACAATTAAAAGTAGCTGTTCCTTCAATTGTGACAGGTAAGGCATACCGATTATGGATAGATGCAAAAGATATTAGCGTTGCGCCTGTTGGAACAGAAAGCGGTTCACTGCTCAATACCCCTAATGCCTATATTGTAGCCATAAACGCAGCCACTCTCCATAACAATCTTATCACTTTGCGTTTAGGAAAAGCAAACCACGAAGTATTATTCAAAGCCTATGTGTCAGACTTAGCAACCCAACAGCTCAATTTAAAACAAGGTCAGAAAATACAACTTAGAATAAATCATATTGAAATAACCGCTGTCTCAGGGTGTTATTCTTCAAAAATAAAAGCAACCTGAGACAAGCTGAAACAAAGAAGAGATTTATTCGGCAGAGGCTTTTTTTCGTCTAGGGACAGATTTAAGGTTGATAGTGACCTGACGATAGATTTCGATGCGCATACCTTCTTCAAGGGGGGCATCAAGTTTTATAGCCTTACCAAAGACGCCGACCTTTTGGGTATTAAGGTCAATATCGGGGGAACGGGCCAAGATACCGGAAGCCTCGATACCTTCTTTGACGGTAGCGCCGTCTTTGACCTCACATTCCAGCCAGAGCTGGCGTTCGGGTTTGGCATAGACAACAGATATTTTCATGGTTTTTACCTTTAAACCCCATGGGCACCGGACATGGCAATTTCTTTACCTTGAGCCACGTCGATCATTCTTTTACCGACCAAGACTAACCCTGTGATAAGGAAGCCCCCCGGAGGAAGAACCATCATCAAGATGTGGCAATCAGAAGGCAAGACATGCCATTCAAGGAAACTGAAGCTTGGTCCCAGCAATAAGGCGGCATTAGAAAACAAGGTACCCGATCCTATTATTTCCCGCACACCGCCGATGACGGTCAGCGCCAGCGTAAAACCCAGTCCGGCAAAAAGACCATCGACCAAAGAAGCTATTGGGGGTTTTTTACCCGCAAAGGCTTCCAAATGGGCCAGCGGCAAACAGTTGGACACGATCAAGGGAATAAACAGGCCAAGCACCTTATACATCGGATGCATATAGGCGTTCATCACCATATCGACCAAGGTCACCATCGCAGCGACGATCAGAATATAAACCGGCACGCGCACTTCATACGTGATGTTATGCCGAAATAAAGAGACCAGAATATTAGATGCGGCCATAACAACAGCGGTCGCAAGCCCCATACCTAAAGCATTAGTGGCACTGGTAGTCACCGCCATCGTGGGACAAAGCCCGAGCAACATGCTTAGGATACCATTGTTATCCCAAAGCCCGTCTTTGGCAATGCGGAGATAATCATTTGACATCAGGATTCTCCAACAGACGATTTTTATTAGTCGCAAAGAACTGCAAACCCCGGTGGATCGCCGCTACCACACCGCGAGGTGTAATGGTAGCGCCCGAGAACTGGTCAAATTGACCTCCGTCCTTTTTGACCTTCCATTTTTCAGCAGGCGGATTGCTGCTAGAAAGACCGGTAAAGCGAAGAATCCAATCGGATTTCGTGGCTTCGATTTTATCGCCAAGACCCGGGGTTTCTTTGTGGGCAAGGGTTCTGACACCCAAAATCTTACCCTGATCATCCACCCCCATCATCAGCCGGATTTCACCACTATAGCCACTGCCTAAAATCTCATAGGCAACGCCTGTCACATGCCCCTCTTTTAGAGCGCGGAATACTTCAACATCCCGACCGTCAGCATCCTTAACGTGGATCGGGTTGGCCGAAATATCATTGTCATGAATGGAGTCAGGAATAACCTGCGACAAAGAGGCCTGCTGATCTTCAACGCCCCGCTCGGCAATCGTCTTGACCGTCAGATGATAGGTAAGCGCCAACAACGCCCCAAAACCTAAACAGAAAACTGCTAAAACAAAGCCATGAATGAAAAAGGGTTTTTCCTTTTCGGCTTTATCATCGGCATGCATCGCTTCATCAGCCCGAAACAAGGCATCTTGTTCAACGGCCTCTTTACGCTCTTCAGCTTCGTCCTTTTGTTCGGTCATTTAGCATCCCCAAAAGCCACCGGCTGTCCTTGGCGCGTACGACCGAACACGCGTGGGCGGCAATAATGATCTATGATCGGCGTGGTCGCATTCATCAACAACACGGCAAAAGCGACCCCTTCCGGGTAACCGGCAAAGCTGCGGATAACCCAGGTCAAAAACCCGACCCCGAAACCAAAAACCAGCTGTCCCTTTTTGGAAACGGGCGATGTCACATAATCGGTCGCAATAAAGAAAGCGCCCAGCATCGAGGCCCCGGATAACAACTCAATCACGCCTGAAGCGAAACGGTTCGGATTGATCGAAGAAAATATCCATCCCAGACCAAAAAGCGTGACCAACATCGCCACCGGAATATGCCACGTGATAATCCGGCGCCATAACAGAAATAAGCCCCCTAAAAGAATGAACAATGCCGAGGTTTCCCCCATTGAACCCGGCTTGATGCCCAAGATCATGTCTTTTAAACTAGGAAGACTTTTTACTGTGCTCGTTACTGGGATACCGCGCGTTAATTCGGTTTTGATATGCCCCAAGGCCGAGGCTGCACTTAAGGAATCAAGGTTACCCTCACAGCCTAAAGTAATCCGCAAACCAGTCAGAAAGTCAGGGGCATGCGCTGTAAACAAAGGATGCGGCGCTGCAAACTGGGTCATCTGCACCGGAAAGGAAATCAACAGCGCCACACGGGCTACCATCGCCGGATTAAACAAATTCTGACCCAAGCCGCCAAAAATCTGCTTGGCTAAGGCCATTGCAAAAACAGCCCCTAATAAGGCAATCCACCAAGGCGCCCAAGGCGGCAAACTTAATGCAATAAGCCAACCGCTTAAAATCGCTGACCCATCACAAAGCGCTGGCATAACCGGACGATGCCCCAGCTTTAAACACAGCGCTTCCACTAAAAGGCAAAAAGCAATCGTTAATACAAACAAAAATAATGCAGGCCAGCCAAATAACCAAATATCGAATAAGGTGGCTGGTAGAAGAGCCAACATAACCAAAAGCATGGTACGCTGAACACTGTTATCAGCATGGGTAAATGGCCCACTGATGGCTATACTGGCACTCATTGAACCGCCTTCTCTTCCTTAGTAGCTGCCGCTTTCGCTGCTTTGGCGCGGGCTGCTGCTTGCTTTCGCTGTTCGGCAACTGCGGCTAATCGCGCTTCTTTGGCTTCTGCCAAAGCTTTGATACGGCTTATTTTTCTTTCTTCACTGCGCTTGTTCCAAATCTCGCCTTTGGCATAATTAAAATATTGCACCAAAGGCAGATGAGACGGACAAACATAAGAGCAAGAACCACAGGAGAAACAATCCATCACCTGAAGCTTTTCTGTCTCTTCCAGCTTGTCGCGTCGAATCAGACTGGCCATCTCGACCGGACTGAGACCACAAGGGCAAACATCCACACAACGACCACAACGTAGACAGGCAGCGGCCGGACGATGGTCCATTTCCTGAGGCGTCAAGGCTAAAATACCAGCCGTCCCCTTGATCACGGGCACATCAATATTAGGTAAACCTACCCCCATTAACGGCCCACCGGTTACCACCTGCTCCGCTTTGTTATTCATCCCATCACAATAATCGATCAAGGCGCGAACCGGTGTGCCAAGCGCCACTTCCAAGGTTTTAGGATCGTTTATCCCACCCCCTGAAACCGTCACCGTGCGCGTGATCAGCGGCTCACCATAATGGGCCGCACGCCAAACAGCCCGCGCTGTCCCAACGTTATGTACCAACACCCCAACATCGGCGATACGCGTGCGTGCTGAAATCTCTAAACCCGTTAAGGCCTGAACCAAATGACGCGCCGAACCCACCGGATATTGTGCCGGTAAATCCGCAATCTCGACATTGTCATAAGCCAAAGCCGCTTTCTTCATGATCGCAATCGCTTCAGGCTTATTGCGCTCAATCCCGATGATAACTTTGGGGGCACCCACTGAATGGGCTATCAGGCGGCCACCTGAAATAACCTCATCCGCATGTTCCTGCATGATCCGATCATCACCCGTCAAATAGGGTTCACATTCGGCGCCGTTTAACACGACCATCTTGATCGGTTTACGACTGCTTTGTTCAAGCTTCACCGCAGCGGGAAAGGCCGCTCCCCCTAAACCCACAATGCCCGCCCAAGCCACACGATCCCGAATAACACCCGGATCAATCGAAAAAGGATCTGAAAAAGCCTCTGGTAAGGACGCCCATTCATCCTTCCCATCGGATTCCAACACAATCGTCTGACCCGCTAATCCCGAAGGATGCGGAGCCGTCATCTCTTGAATCGCTCGGATAATCCCTGAGGTCGGCGCATGGACTGGCGCTGAAATCCGACCTGCCCCTTCTGCCAATAATTGGCCTTTCCCCACATGATCACCAACATTCACTATCGGCTCGGCTGGGGCCCCTGAATGCTGACGCAAGGGTAGAAAGTAAAAAGGAACAACCGGTAACACTTCCATCTTTTTGCCGGTGGTCGCTTGTTTCCGGTAGCTGGGATGAATTCCACCGCGGACTGAAAATAACTTCATGTCTTTTCCCCTAGCCTGCCGCTTCTTCTTTGGCCGCTTCTTGTTCCAGATGCGCCTTATAGGCCTCACCCTGTGGACCATCCGCTTCTGCTGTTATCCTTTGTGCCAATTCCTTGGTTGAAAAGGCCTGATTTTCCATCGCATCTTGAATAGCCAGATTCGGCTTGTCCCAATGCCAATTGTCGAGCGTGATCGCAACAGGCACCATTTCAATAGCCCCCGTCGGACAGGCCGCTTCACATTTACCACAACCATGGCAAACATCACCCACCACCGTATGTATCTGACGCGCCGCACCAATAATCGCATCACTGGAACAATCGCGGATACACGCTGTGCATCCTATGCACAGCTCTTCATGCACCACAGCTGTCTTTGGCCCTGTATCCTCGCTATCCGATAAATCCAGACTGACGCCCAACGCTTTCGCCAGGGCTTCCGCTACATTACGGCCTCCCGGCGTGCAGGCTGTCAAAGGCGCTCCATCATGCGCCATCGCCGCGGCATATTGGGCACAACCCACATAACCGCACTGGCCACATTGCGACCCCGGCAATAATGCCTGCAACTCACCATCTATCGGATCTTCTTCTACCCGTAACAGATTCGACGACAGGCCCAACATCAGACCCAGCAACAACCCCATCACACTCAGGCTTATAATGGCAATCAACATAGCGACAGTCCCTTTCCCCTAAGCTTACTCTCTTGGCTTAATGCACCGACATCCCTGAAAATCCCATGAAAGCCAGCGCCAGCAAGCTGGCTGTGATAAAACCAACGGGTGGCCCTTCAAACAAACGGGGCGTTACCGCTAACGCCAATCTTTCTCGCAACCCTGCAAACAACACCATCACCAAACTGTATCCCACTGACGAGGCAAAGGCGAAAATCGTACTGTCTACAAAACCATACCGCTGCTCTACTAAAAGCAACGTTATACCCAACACCGCACAGTTCGTTGTGATCAATGGCAAATAAATACCCAGCAAACGAAACAACGTCGGTGAAAATTTACGAAAAAATGACTCTGTCAGCTGCACCGCCGACGCGATGATCAGAATAAAGGTCACCGTGCGAAGATACCCAAGACCAAAGGGGGCTAGTAACCAATGTTCCAATGCCCAACTTGCCATCGCAGAGGTCGTGATCACAAAGGTGCACGCTGCACCCATCCCTACCGCCGTATCTACACGCGTCGTCACGCCCATGAAGGAACAAAGTCCTAAAAAACGCGTTAATATCACATTGTTTACAAGGCAGGCGCTCACTACCAACAGTAGTATATCCGTCACTTAACCTTCCTTCCCTCGGAGGTAATGCAGATTGTTGTTTGATGATAATCAAAAAAATAACCGGCTGAAAAGCAGCACGGTCTATTTTTCATAGATAATCGGAAGATTTATTCGTCCGGTTGATCAGCTACCCGCCGGACGAAATGAGGCTTACTGTGATGGGTGCCTGCGAAATAGCGATTACCAAGAGAAACACAGAAAAAGCCGCAGACCAGACCTAAAAGACTGGCTAAAGCAGCGCCTCCATCCCCTGCACCGAAACTGTATTTTGCCACTAGTGCAAAAATAAACAGCGTCAGTAAAGGAACACCATACGAAAAAAGCGCAGTTTTAACCAAGGTTGCAGCAGGGACAGCAACAATAATTTGCTCCCCCATTTGAAAATGCTGATCATTGGGAAGAGAAAAACGACGCATTTCAGAAGGCGACTGCTTTGTCAGTGCTGAAACACAGGTAACTGAATGATTACAACCGGCGCAACCGCTCGGTAAATCCGGTTCAAACCATGCGACATCCCCTTCAAGAGCAACCACATGAGCGCAGCTTTCGAGATCATTTGCTGGCTGCTCGGGAAGGTGATCAGGTAAAGAAACCGGAAGTACTGAAAAATCGCCGGACATAGAAATTTAAGCCTCCACGATTTGGCTTACCCCGTTTGGCGTAACAAAAATCGCTTTGTTGCCACCACCGGCGACCAACAAATCGCGACGTTTTGCAGGCGGTACTAACAGCATAGCCGTTGACAAACTGTCACCAATGGTAGCCGTTGGCGCGATAACAGAAACACCAAACATTGCAGGGACAGTCAAACCCGTCTTTGGATTGATGATATGGGTAAATTTACCTGCATCATCGAATAAGGTACCATAGCCACCAGAGGTCGCCACACATTTATCACGGACATTCACTTCCGTAATTGCTTGTGAAGGATCGGCAGGATTAGCAATCCCGACATGCCAAGGCTTGCCATCAGGACGGGAATTCAAAGCACGCGGTTCGCCCATATCGACTAACATGGAATCAAAGCCATGCTGACGAAGAATATGGGATACCCGATCGGTAATATACCCTTGTCCGATGCTATTTAAAGTAATAGCCATATTGGGACGATTGAAGGCTACGCGCCCTTTATTGACATCGATATCAATATGCTGCCAACCAATATGGGTCATTGCCTGCTGAATAGCCTGCTGTGAAGGGCCCGCGGGGTTAGCATTTTCCTGCATAAAGTGATTAAAATAAACCGACCATAAAGGTTGAATGGTAGGATCGAATATACCATCGGTAAGCTTGGAAACTGTCAGCGCTTTGGTTAACAATTCGGTGAAAGCCGCCGGAGCATTTTCAATATGGCCTGTGCTATTCAAACGGCTGATAACCGAGTCAGCCCGATAAACGCTAAAGATCGCTTCCATGCGTTCCAATTCAGCGAGTGCCGCATCAATAGCGCGCTGAGCGAAGGCTTCATCTTTATGATAAAGCTTGATCGTCGAAGAAGCGCCTAAGGTTGTCCCATGCCAAACGATTTCACGTAAATCACCCTGCGCACCTAACCGGAAAAGCAGAGGTACCCCAGCAGCACCCGCTGCCACAGCGGCTAAGGCAATGGCACGACGACGTGTAACCGGACGGAATAAGGGGGCCGAAACAGATAAATTATCAGCTGCGTTCATAATCCAACATCCATAATAGTTCAAAGACTCAATAACCTGAATGGCATACAGCGACAAGCGTCAGGCGTTACTTTTTAATAAAATAAAGGGGCTAACAACGATAAATCACAACATTTTAGATATAAAAATATAATTTTATATTTAAAAATAATCAAATTTATATCTTCTAATATGCCAACAAATATGATTTCTATCATAAAACAGTCTTATTTTTAAGCGCTGAATTTTAGTATTCCACTATAAAATAATATAATTTTAATTATTAAAAATAATATTTTAAATCACAAGATAAAATCTGATCAGAAGTCGCTCTGTGGAATATCGATCGTCAATATCAGATTGAGGGTTATCCCAAAAATCATAAATAATTTTATACTGAATGAATATATTATGATAGAATCAAAAGGCCAATATTCCCCCTCTGGAATATTGGCCTTAATCTGTAAAAATATAATTAAATTTTAATGCGAAAAAGCCTTACGTTCATCCTCTGTCAGGTCGAGTTTTACTCGCTGTCCCAAGGCATCTGAATGAATAGCCGCTTCAATGACCGCCATGACAGCAATAGCCTCAGCGGGGGTTACCGGATTAGGAGCAGATCCTGTTAAAGCCTCATAAATAGCTTGATAATAACCACGTTGATCGCCAGCAGGCACCGGCCAATGGGTAGTATTGCCTTCGCCATCCCAAAAATGAATATCGTCTGGATCTTCGCCCCACCCTGCGGCTCCGGGTTTCATACCAGCGCGTAATTGCGCTTCTTGTTGGTCTGGTAATCTTTTAATCAAACTGCCTTTATCGCCGTGCAGAGTAAAACGTGCAGTCCCCCCTGCTGCCAGCATACTACCTTGAAGAATAATGCGCTTTTCACCATAGGCCAAGATCACATGTACCCAATCGGTGATCTTAGCTCCCTGACGCTGGGTAGCGAAACTGGCCTGAACGCTATCGGGTAAACCAAATAGCTGCAAAGCTTGATCCACCATATGGGGCGCTAAATCATACCAAAGGCCGCCGCCCGGAATGGCCTCCTCGCGCCATCTTTCGCGCACCGCAGGCCGATACCGGTCAAAATGGGATTCAAATTGTGAAATTTGGCCGACACGTTGCGCTTCAATCGCCTGTTTAATACCTAAAAAATCACTGTCCCAGCGCCGGTTCTGAAAAACAGATAATAATCTTTCTTTTTGTGATGCTATTTTTGCCAAAATTCTTGCTTCGGCAAGAGTCAGCGTAAAAGGTTTATCAACAACCACATGTTTACCTAATGACAGCGCCTCTTTAGCGAGAGGCATATGGGTATCATTTGGCGTAGCTAGAACAATGAGATCAATATCCGAATTATGGAATAGATCTTCAGCTTTGGTATAGACCGTTACATCTGGCCAATCTTTTTTGACCTTTTCGGGATGTCCTGAAACAACAGCGGCCAGTTCTAAACCTTTAATAGAAGCGATTAAAGGTGCATGAAAAGTTTGGCCTACATAGCCATAACCAACCAGGCCTGTTTTTATAATTTTCTTATGATCTACCATACGGCACCCTCTCTATCGTCTATATTATTATAATTTTACGATGCGTATTTCTAAAAATGTAGAAAATTCAGGCGCATTATGCAGCCTTAACAGAAGTAAAAGAATCCTTATAAAATATAAGGAAATTATAGCTTATAGCGCTAAATTATAGGTTAGGATTTAAATTTATCCACTCATCGCTTCTGAAAAAAATTATTCACAAGCGAGAGCAGATTTTTCAGGATTAGCGTTAGAAGTCGCTTTAACCCTTAACGCTTCTTCACAAATTCCGTACGCAGCACGAGACCCTTAATATCCGACGTACGGCAGTCAATTTCTTCAGGATCATCAGTAAGACGTATATTCTTAATAACCGTTCCTCTTTTCAAGGTTTGGCCTGCCCCTTTTACCTTCAAATCCTTAATTAAGATAACACTGTCGCCATTCACAAGGATAGTGCCGTTACTGTCTTTAACGATAGGCTGATTTTCGTCTAACGGATCAACCGTTTCTGCCTCGGTATCCGTATTCCAGTCATCAGACATAAATTTCTGTTTTTTAGGCTTTTTTGCCACCTTTTATCCTCTCATTGTAGTGATATGTTTATCTATAGCCGATCCTTTAGAACTCTGCTGAAAAAATTCTTTAAAAACGAAAGATCACTATAAAAGACGCGAACCTATCGAATAGAAATAGCTCATTTACTGGCTGCTATTCAGATATTTATCACCCCATATTTTAAGCGCCATAATAACAGGTTCGAGGCTACGTCCGCGCTTCGATAGACTGTATTCTACTTTTGGCGGCACTACAGGATAAACAGTACGGATAACTAAGGCGTGTTTTTCTAATTCCCGTAACTGTTTAGTCAGCATACGCTGTGTGATGTCCGGGAATCGCCGCCGTAATTCATTAAAGCGTAATGTCTTTTCGAAAAGATGATAGAGAATAACACCTTTCCATTTGCCATCAATTAAATTGAGAGTGCCCTCTACTGGGCAACCTGCATTACAATCAAAACTGTTATGTCGAATACGCGGCATATTTGCTTACCTTTTTACAGTATCTTTTAGGGCACTATAGGCCCTTTATGTGCGTTCTTGTTTTCTATGACCATAATGCAGAAATTAACATCTCATTTGCAAAAGGAGACAAACCATGCGTGCTGTTGGTTATCAAAAACCGTTACCCATCACAGACCCTGCTGCATTGATAGATATTGATATTCCTAAACCCAAACCTGAAGGCCGTGATTTATTGATTGCGATCAAGGCTGTTTCAGTCAATCCGGTCGATACGAAAGTAAGACAAAAAATGCCCCTTAAAGCAGGGGAAAAATGGAAAATTTTAGGATGGGATGCAGCCGGTGTCGTGGTAGAGACCGGCCCAGACGCCCAATTATTTAAGGTGGGTGATGAAGTTTTCTATGCAGGCGCTTTTGATCGCCCCGGTAGCAATGCCGAGTTTCAACTTGTTGACGAACAGCTTGTAGGAAAGAAACCCAAAAGCCTCAATTGGGCTGAATCTGCCGCTTTACCCCTGACCACTATCACGGCTTGGGAAGTATTATTCGACCGACTTAATATCAATCAGCCTGTAGCAGGCATTAAATCGGCTATTTTAATTATTGGAGGTGGCGGCGGCGTCAGTTCGATCGCCATTCAATTAGCGCGCCAGTTAAGCGATGCCATAGTTATTGCAACAGCGTCACGGCCTGAAACCCGGGAGTGGGTTACGGCCATGGGGGCTCATTATGTTATTGATCATAGCAAAGCTTTATCTACTGAAATAAAAGCCCTTAATAAGGGGGCTCCGCCCTTCGTTTTCTCAACAACCCATACAGCCGAACATTTCGAGGAATGCGCTAAATTAATGGCCCCTCAAGGACGCTTTGCCTTGATTGATGAGCCAGGAAGCGTCAATATTGACGTTTTTCAAACAAAATCTTTATCTATTCATTTCGAATTTATGTTTACCCGTTTGCTGTTCAAAACAGCAGATCTACCCGAACAGCCTCGTATTTTAAGTAAACTGAGCAAACTCGTGGATAAAGATAAAATTCATACGACTCTTACTGAAAATTTTGGGGTAATTAACGCAGATAATCTCAAGCGTGCGCATCAGTTCATTGAGAGTGGTCGCGCAAAAGGTAAGGTAGTTTTAGAAGGTTTTTAAAAATAATAAGCCTTAATATTAATATTTAAGGCGGGGTAAAGATGCAATGCCGCCGCCTTTTTTATAATTTAAAATAGGTGCTATTTTCGATACCCGGCGCCCATTTTCGAAAGAGCGCCTCATCAATATGATAGAGTGCTTTTATAGCTTCATTAGTCAGCACCTGATGTGCAGGTCCATCAGCTAATATTCGTCCCGATTCCAATAAAATAGCCCGTGAGAATATTTGGCGAGCGTGTAAGGGATCATGAGTAGTTACCAATATGGTATAGCCTTCGCTAGTAAGCCGCTGCAATAAAGCCGCTAAACGGAGCTGCTGCCCGAAATCAAGACCGGTTTCAGGCTCATCGAGAATGAGCATCCGTGCCCCTTGTGCTAAAGCCCGCGCTATCAGCACACTTTGCCGTTCACCGCCGGAAAGTTCTGTATAAGGACGTAAAGCGAGGTGGCCAATAGAAAGATACTCTAATGCCTGATGAGCGACGGTTTTATCTTGTTGGTTTACGGCTTGTCCAAAAGAGGCATAGGGCAATCGTCCCATACAAACGATTTCTTCAACCGTATAAGGGAATACAGGCACATGACCTTGCGGAACATAGGCAATCAGCTGAGCCATTTGCCGCCGGCCAAGCTCTGTTAAAAGTTGTCCTTCAAGACGTGTTTCGCCTTTATCTGGCTTTAAAAGCCCCAGTACCAGCCGCAATAGAGTTGATTTTCCAGCACCATTTGTGCCGAGCAAGGCAACCAATTCCCCTTTGCAAAGCGAAAAGGTTATATCATCCAGAATAAGGCGAGCACCCCGATGATAAACAAGATGCTTAGTGGTTAAAACAGCCGTCATGCCTGTACCTGTTTAGATAATGCCAAAACACCTAAAAACAGCATACAGCCTACCAGATCGGTTATAATACCTACCGGAATTTCTTCAGCCGACAAGGTTCTGGCCAGATCATCAGAAAGCAAAAGAAACATGGCCCCAATAATAGCGCTGAGAAAAATAAGTCTTCGATTGGAAGGGCCACCCAACAAACGGGCGATATGAGGCACAACTAATCCTACCCAGCCGATCATTCCAGCCATGGAAACGGTTAAAGCCGCTAGAACAGTGGCCGCACCGATCACTGCGTAGCGAATAAATTCGACATGCACACCAAGCGTATGGGCTTCATCATCGCCCATAGATAATGCATCTAATATTCGTCCGCTTAAAGTCAGTCCAAAGATTCCTCCCATAACAGGAAAAGCAGTCATAAGAAGCTGACCTGAACTTATTTGCGTCAAACTACCTAATAACCAAAAGACAATATCTGGTAACTGACTTTCGGGATCAGCAATATATTTTAGAATGGATAATAAGGCTGTAAACAAGGCCGCACTGACAAGACCGCCAAAAATCAACATTAAAATAGAGCCCGCTCCAACCATACGCTGGACCAGAATAGAAATAACGACGGCACTAATACCGCCCAGAAAAGAACAGAGTTGAATACCGAAAGGATCAAGACCAGCAACAATCGAGAGCGCAGCGCCAAAACCAGATCCTGCCAAAACACCCAGTAATCCGGGAGAAACCAAAGGGTTACGAAAAACGGCCTGATAAGCGGCGCCCGAGGTAGAAAGCGCAGCCCCTACACAAAGCGCGGCCAAGATACGAGGCAAGCGTGAATCTAAAATGACGGAATGGATAGCCTGGCTTCGAGACGTGATTTCACTATCCTGAAAAGACCATATAAAATGCCACAATTCGAGAATAGAAATAGAAAAACGGCCAATACAAAGAGAAAAAACACCTAAGATAAGACAAAGGATAATACAGACAAATATAAGGCCATTTCCTGCTCGGAATTTAGTCATTTTATATTTCCTGCGGGCGGCAGGGCTGCAAGGATAGCATCCGTTTCTTTTGGGGACACAGAATAATGCATAAAATTACGATAGAATTCGGCGGTTTTGATACGAATATCAATATCCGAAAATAAATCAGGGTGAAGTAGCTTTGCTGTCCATTGCAATTGAAGCGGATATTCTAGCCCGTAGCGATCCCATGCAAAGGCACCTGATGGATTACGAAAAACCTTTTTATCACGTACAGCCCGCAGATTTTTCCAGACGGCTTCATCTATATTATTATGCCTTGCCGAAGCGCCTAAAATGATAATATCGGGGTCCCATTGTGCCAACTGTTCAGGAGAAACAACCTTTTTATTACCCGTCACCCCAACAGCCGCGTTTCGCCCCCCTGCAACAGTTATCCATTCGTCGATAATAGTGTGATCCCCGTCTACTTGGAGCGGTGCAAGCGAGAGAATATGAAGCACACGCGGACGCGCTGACAAAGACAAAAGATCAGTTTTGGCACGAATGGCGGTAACCACTTGGGTTACTTCTTTATTATATCGATCGGCTGCCTGATGAGCTGTATCGGTATGAACAACATCTGCGATTAAATTAATAGCGCGTCCAAACGAATGCGTATTAGTAAATCCGGCCTCAAGGGTTGGGATACCGATACGGTTAACCGCTGCCGTAGCCGGTGAATCAGATGCCGTAAAAGCAACATCGACAGCAGCTGCCTGTAACGTTTCAGCATTAGGGACTGGCCCGTTTATTTGGATAGCTTTATTAAGTTCCGGTGCCATATGGAAAAGCCATGGCATTGTTTGGGAACGGCCAACCGTAACAACAACCTTATCACTGGCGCCTAGCATCACCATGACTTCATCAATCGGAAACCATAAATCGGCAAAGCGTTTAGGATGAACCGGTACGGTCACGATATGTCCCCCGGTATCCGTCAATTTCCGGCCGATCTTCCCTGATTTTTGGGTTCTCATAAAGCTAAAAACAAGGAGGATAAAAATGATAACAATAGCTACCAGACCGAAAATCTTACTTTTCAATTTAATTCTCCGACAGGAAGAATCTCTATATCGAAGGATATAGAATGATACAATAACCCTTTTTTATAGAAATAAAAAACAACATTATAATTTAAAAAACAATAATATTATTAAACATTCAAGCAAACTATAGGTTAAGCTTCCTCTTTATTCGTCATAGCCTTAAGGTTTTAATAGATCATAGAAGAAGATTTTAGCGGCTTTATTCTATTGCTTGGAAAGGTCATGTCTATGCCCGAAAGGCGGGTCTCTCTCTGATTTTAGGTTCTCAGAGTGATCATAAAAAATATCTTATTTTATCAAAAATAATTTTTTATGATAGGAAAGATCATTTTTTGATAAAAAAGAATCGTTTTATTTTCGGAGTTTTTTATGGCTGTAGTCAATTTTTTTGGAAAGCCTACTTGCCGTGGTAATCGTCGTCAGCGGGAAATTCTTGAATCTTCCGGTCATACGATATTATTTCATAATATTTTAGAACAACCATGGACCGAAAAAACTTTAGCACCTTTTTTAGGGATGCTGCCCCCTAAAGAATGGTTTAATCGTGCGGCTGTACGGGTAAAAAGTGGAGAAGTTATACCAGACGAGTTGACCGCTTCTCAAGCCATGCACCTTATTTTAGAAGACCATGCCTTATTGCGGCGCCCTCTACTGGAATCTGAAGATATTCGTCAGGTGGGATGGAATCCAGAAGCCGTTGATAAATGGTTAGGGCTCAGGCCTGATCAAGATCATGGTAGCGAAGCCTGTGCTCATCCTAAGCATAAAAATATAGCCTGATTTTATGAATACAAAATTATTATATGGGACAAACTTTTTTCCTGAATAGCAAACCCTTGAAAAACACCTGATTTTTGAACGATATTATCGTCCATTTATATTATCTTTATCGTGTATAATAATTCCTTTATAGGCACCCGTAAAAATTATTCTTATTTTTTATAGCCATAAGAGAAATAGCCCTTCTCTCATAGGTTATGGGGGTAATTTTTGTTCAACATCGGTACCTATACTTTAAGATATACGCTTTTCCGATCATCATATCGGAATTTCTATTTCTCATTTCCTACCTTATTGTGGGCTTTATGGGCTACGGTTATAACACCCATGCATGCTTTTGGGGCTAAACCGATAAAGATAGCGAAAAATTATGTATCCTTTGTTGATCCTGCGATTGATGACAGAGATACAAAAAAACAGATTCAAGGCAGTCTCAATAATAATATAAATTCGCCTGACGATGCCAAAGTACTTAAAGTACAAGCACCGTTATCCCATCTACCTGAAGTTCAATTTTATCCCCATGCGAATCCGGTTGGGCAACCTTATAATATACCTCAGGCGGTAAATCGTAAGTCAGGCCATCAATATGACTGGGGCGTTTTTAATCGGGGAAATGGTGAAGCGGCAGGTTTTGGCCCGGTTGGTCGATATGGTGTCGCGCCTTGGGCCGAGGATTGGAGCGATCTTCGGAATAAAAAGCAATCTTCTGATCCTTTTGATTATTTGAAATATAGGCCCCTCAATCATAGCGGCTCTATTTGGATCAGTTTTTCCGGTGAAACCCGCTTTCGGAACTGGTTTGAAAGCAAACCGCAACTTGGTTTTCAAAAAATTTCTAATTCGGGCCGATTTACTATTCGCAATCTCTATGGTGCGGATCTCCATGTAGGTGACCATCTACGATTTTTTGCCCAGTTGATAAATGCCGATGCCTCTGGTTGGAATACGTATGGTTATGACTCTACATATCGAAAAAATTTAGATCTACAGCAGGCCTTTGCCGAAATACGAGGCAATGTATTAGGTGCCAAGGCTGGTTTTATAGTGGGACGACAACAGTTTCTCGATGCCCCCTCTTATATGCTCTATAACCGTGAAACTCCTAACGTTCCTTTGTCATGGAATGGTTTTCGGGGCTATGCATTTTGGTCACGGATACGGGTCGATGGCTGGTATTTTGTTGGAACTAACATCAATAAAGATGGAATATTTCAGGATGCAATGGACTATGCCACTCGCCTTTATGGTTTTAATACAACATGGGCACCACCGGACTTTTCTTTTCTAGGGCAGAAAGGCGTTTCTTTTCTGGATGCCTTTTATATCGGTTACCAATTAACAGGAAAATCGAGTGCTATTGCTGCACCGAAAGGCTCAAGCCAAGGGACATCGACGCGTAATAATTTTGGTATTCGTTGGCATGGCACAGCCGGCCCGATTGAATTCTCAGTAGGTGCTATTTGGCAAGGCGGTGTTTTTCACTATGCTGAGACTAATCAAACCCGCAATATTAGCGCCTATGCTATCAACTCAATTGTGGGGTACCGCTTTCCTAAAAATCCACTTCACATTTTTGCGGGTATACAGACCGATATTTATTCTGGCGGCAATGCATCTCGTACCTCAGGCACCATTGGAACCTATACAACCCCGTTTAATCCACAGACAAACTATCTTGATACAACAACTTATATTGCGCCATCTAATTTAATTAGTGTCGCGCCGTTAGTACGACTGACACCTTTAAAATCCGTCAGTCTTCAATTAAAAGTACCTTTATTTTGGCGCAATAATACTAATGACCCTATTTACCGTTCCTCGGGAATTTATAGTTTTGCAGGCCATTTTGACGGTAAATTCGTAGGAACAGCACCGCAGGCAGCTTTAGTATGGCAAATTAATCCACATTTTTCATGGACACAATATATATCAAGATTTGTGACATCCCGTGCTTTAACTGAAGCAGGCGCATCAAGTGGTACTTATTATCAGTCCAACTTCGTCTTTCGTTTCTAACGATGACAAGATATAGAATGTTGAGATAAAAAATAACAACGCTGGAAGCTAATTAGAAAATTATACGGTTTTGTGCTTCCTGCGTTGTTAAATTTTCGATATTTAGAGACTATTGACCGAGATTTCTCTGTTGTCTCTCGATTTATTAAGATAGCGAAGGCATTGCTGTTCACGATCGTATCCTAGCAAAGTGCCCAGCATAAAATCCTGCTCAGGAGTCAGTTCATAGAGAGGGCGTGTGACGATCGTGCGAATTGTCTGAATATAAGCATCACGCCCGAAAAATACATTTACCTTAGTCACGCTAACTTTTTGTATGTGAAAGGGTATGGATTCCCGTTCCAGACTTTTCTGTACAGCCATAGCTTCATGCGGTGTCATAGTAAGCATGAAAAGATGGCGAACACCCTTATGATACTCATAAAGATATTGGCCTAAATAGGCGATCATGGGCGGTCTCATGAAAGCTGAGGAAGCCATGCGGCAATCCGGTCATCAGTTTCAGAAGATTGGTTATCTTCATCGAGTGCTAAACCAACAAACTGCCCATCCCTTAAGGCAGCAGAATGCGTAAAACTATAGCCTTCCGTTTTCGTAAAACCTATAACCTTGGCGCCTTTACCCACCACAATGTCATAGAGTATACCGATAGCATCGACAAAGGAATCGGGATAGATTTCCTGATCACCTGTGCCGAACAGAGCTACTTTTTTATCCTTTAGTTCTGCCTCTTCTAAGGCATTAAGATGATCTTCCCAATCTGCCTGTAAGTCACCGTCACCATAAGTAGGACAGCCCAAGATCAATAGCGAGCAGTCTTCAAAGTCAGAGGATTGTGCCTTGGTAATATTAACAGTTCGAGCATCAATCTGGCTAGCAATCCGTGAAGCAATCTTCTTTGTGCAACCACTATCAGATCCGAAAACAATCGTTACGCTCATAGTACGACTTTCTCCACATTGAGTAAGATTGGTAGCGTCCTGCTTACCTTGAACCCTATCAATACCTAATTTTAATTGATAATCAATATCAATTAAAATTAGCCGTTACTATTTTGCGATTTAATTTAAAAAGAAATCACAATTTTCAGATAATTTAGGGCTATTATTAAGAAATGCGGAGCAGGTAATTATCATGATTGAGATCAATCTGAAGTCATTCAAAATCAGATAATTAGGTATCCGGTCTTTAGGCTCTTAATTTTGGAAACAAACCAGAGGCAGTTATAGGACAAAACGCTGCTATTTTTCACCATAAGCCAATATAATAGAAGACATTTTGTGAAATGTTTCAAAGAGCTTTTCGCTGTTGCGGATGAGCCTTCGGAATTATATTGACTATACGAAGATTCGCTCGACAAGCTGTCCCCATGATAAGCAACAGAAAGCTTCTTTTACTTGTACGGTACCAGATCAGCGCCGTGTTCTGCTATGTCTGAAACTATTTTCTATCTGCGGCAACCCTGATCGACAGACTCGAGCTCAACTGAATAGCCGGTTACTTCCAGATTGGCTTTCTAAAAAAACAGTTTCAGTTTTCCCCTGTTTTGTAGCTAGAATGGTATTCCGAGTCAGAAGATCGCCCAATGTGTCATAGACAATATGAATCTTCTATTCTTTTTGCCGTTTTACACTGCCATATCTTGTCCGTGAACCCCTTTACGGTATAGTTCGACATAGATAGTCCTGTCCTGATTCCGAAATTTTGTTACGCTATCCGGCCAGAACGGAACGCAGATTATACACTCGAATCTCGAAAGACCAGAAGCGATCTACCGCTGCGTCTTCTGATAATGCATGTCGCAGGTCATTAGACATCCACCACTATGCCCTTTTTTATTATCCGTTAAAAATTTCTTGCGGAGCATGACGGTACTGACTGGACGATTCAGGGCAGAACATCAGATACAGGACGACGAACAGCCCACTCTTCACTAAAAATGTCCGATTAATATGCTCTACGGTCCATTCAAGAACAACAGCAGCTATCCAGAATATACAAGGTCCATAGCCCTTCTTACGCTGTTCCGTCCTTTTTGTGATTGCAAAAAGCCAGTAAAAATTTTCTTATCGCCTGATCCTAAATGTTTAAGATCATAAACAGGTTATAATGCCCTAAATTTCAAGGGGTAGGAGAAGCAGGATATACATGAAGCGGTACAAGGTAGGGTAAAGTGGTATTCGATGATGTACGTAGATTCCATCGTTGGACCGAGCATAATGTAAGGGACACGCTGTTAGCTAGACG
>NC_015709.1:1475000-1487500 GCF_000218875.1 Zymomonas mobilis subsp. pomaceae ATCC 29192 | reverse complement strand
GACAATAAGGGGGACGATTATAGCGACCATATCGATAACAGGGGGGACGATGGTAAGGTCCACCCTGCGCTAAAGCCGGTAAAGAAGGTAAAATAGTCATGAGGCCAGCCACACATAAGACGAATAATTTTTTCAGCATCTTACTATCCTTCTTCCCAAAGCAGAACAATTAAGCCTGATATGAAAGTACAGTCAGATTATAGGAATCATCCTATACAAAAATGAATTCTGCTCCCTAGCCTAATTATAATGCTAAACTATCGAGAGGATAAATATTTCCTCTGTCTTTAAATATTTTGTGACAGAGGAGAAAACTATGATCGAATTCTATTCGGCTATCTAAGCCCCTAATCATTATTCTATGACAATATAGTTAGTCAAAATAGCAGCGTTCTGCTTTACTATGCGACATGTGTTCCAAAAAATGAACCAATGGCCGCTGTAGCAATCATCGCTAACGCGCCACAAAAAGTAACCCGTAACGCGGCTTTAGGAACATTCGCACCCCCAATATGAGCCCCAACCATGCCAAGAACGGCTAGTCCCAAGATAGAGACGAGAGACATGATGATGTTAATTAAATAGGTCGGACTCAATAAAGCGGTAAGAAAAGGAATAATGGCTCCACCCGAGAAGGATGCCGCCGAAGCCAACGCCGCCTGAAAAGGTCTTGCGGCTAAGGCGTCTGAAAGTCCCAATTCATCCCGCATATGCGCTTCAAGCGCGTTATGCTTCATCAACTGATCTGCTACCTGAATCGCTAAAGCTCTATCAAGACCACGCTCAACATAAATTTCAGCGAGTTCTTTCTTCTCGGCATGAGGATTAGCTAATAATTCGGCATGTTCGCGGGCAACATCGGCCTGTTCCATATCATATTGCGAGCTGACTGAGACATATTCTCCAGCGGCCATAGACATAGCCCCCGCAATTAACCCTGATAAACCTGCAATCAGGATACTGTTTGTCGAACCGTGTGCGCTGGCAACACCAATCATCAAACTGGAAGTGGACAGAATACCATCATTAGCACCCAACACCGAAGCACGAAGCCAACCAAGCTGTTTGACGACATAATGTTCTACAGGCGATGAAAAATCAGTCATATCAGAATTCGGCATAAAAACAAAAGCCCCCTACCCAATCAGAAACTTTATATTGAATGATACAGAGTAAAAATGGGTTCTCTATAACGCAAAAACAGGAGGAGACCTATAATATGAAAATAATATTTTTAAACAGAAACATTCAAGTTATAAATCTAAGGCATATTTATTGGTCTTAAATAAAAATTTAGGCTGTTTAATGCTATCGAAAATCAATTTTAACAAATAGTATGTCAATATAAATAACAGTATTTGCTATCTATTATTAATAACAAAATTATAAATACTTTAGATAAGGATATTTCCAATATAAGACCTTGTAAATTGAACCTAAATTTTGAACGATGGTTGTCTAGCACAGAGTGCGTAGTAGAGTGCGACATCTAAAAACGGCTATTTTGTCCGGCTTCGTGCCACGCGAAACATCGTATCCCGTAACCAACGATGGACTGGGTCAGTATCCCAACGCGGATGCCAAGCCTGAAAAGCAGAGACACACGGTAATTCAAAAGGAAAATCAAAGGTTTCTAGGTGAATTAAGCTAATAGGCAGGTTATCAATAACAATACTCGGTAAAGGCAAAATCATATCTGTATCATGAAGACTTTCTACCATGGCATAATAGGAGGGTACAATAAGAGCGATACGGCGTTTTAATCCATAATTTTCTTCTAAAATACTATCAATCGGCCCCCGCCCATGTCCCTTACGAGAAATACTAATATAGTCATATTTTATAAGATTTTCGGGCGTAATACCTTCCAATAAAATGGGATGATTCTCTCGAACAAGGCCACGAAAAGAAGTAGAGAATAAAGTTTGCTGTCGAATTTCCGGTCTTAGATCATTTGTAGCCCCGATATAAAGATCTGTCCTTTCCTCTCTCAACATATTGCCTTGATGACCATCCGTTTCAGGTGCGAAATAGACGTTGCATTGGGGACAATCCTTTCTGAGAGCCAATAATAAAGCACTACCAAAAGCACCTATCATTAGATCATTCGCACGAATGACAAAATTAGGCGAAAGGTGACTAAAATCGATTTCGTCACGATCATGCATAAGACTATCGGCGTTTCGAACTAAATCCTGCACTCGATCGCGTATTCGCATAGCATAGGAAGTAGCAATCATACGACGACCGGATTGGACAAGAATCTGGTCTTTAAAGGTTTCTCTTAATTTTCCGAGTTGGCGGCTCATCGTAGGTTCACTGACCTTCATACGTCGGGCTGCCGCCGAAACACTCTGTTCTTCTAACAGCACCTGCAAATAACGCAGCAGGTCAAGATCATAATGCCAGCTCATAACGCTTTATATTTTTCCTATAAATTTATTAAAAATAATATTTTTTTAAAATAAAAATTACTCCATTTCCTATATTTTAATACAACATGCAGATAACTGAAATATCCTTTGTAACCTATGCAAAAAATGAATTCATTCAATTGAAATATTAGGGGTTATCCGCTTTTTTGCCTTCATCCATACAGAAAATCTCTTTTTCTACAGTCATAAAAATAAATTCTGTGAGATATGTAATGTCAGGGGCAAGCGCGGCAATTTCCGCTCGAATTCAAAAAAAAGAATATTCAGAAAGCCCCTCTCTAATGGGGCCATCTTATATTCCGCCTTTTGGAACACGGACAATAGTCGGATGCCTCGGGATGCTCTTAGCGGTCCATATCGCAGGATTTAATGAGCATATTACTGAAATCGGCTTGGCGGATATCCGCGGGGCTATGCATATTGGCCATGATGAAGGTGCATGGTTTATTTCTATTTATGAAGCCTTCAATATTGCTGCCATGGCCTTTACGCCTTGGTTTTATATGACCTTTTCTATCTATCGCTTTTCTATCTTTATGACGGCGGTCCTCGGTTTATTAGCTATCCCTATACCGTTCATGCCGGATATGTTTTCCCTCTATATTTTAAGAGCTCTTCAAGGATTAAGTGCGGGATGTTTGCCGCCGGTTCTGATGACAGTGATGTTAAAATATTTACCACCGGAAATTCGGGTTTTTGGTATCGGTGGGTATGCGATGAGCGCCACTTTTGGGCCTAATCTGGGCTTACCCTTGGAAGCCATGTGGTTTGAACAGATTGGTTGGCATTGGCTGTATTGGGAGGCGTTGCCGCTTTCTCTTATAGCTATTGCTATGATGGCCTATGGCTTGCCCCGTGACCCGTCCCATTTAGAAAGATTCCGCAAATTTAACTGGCGTGGTTTTTTCTTAGGCGTACCGTCAATACTATGCCTTGTAACGGTCTTATATCATGGTGATCGTTTGGATTGGTTCAGATCGCCTCTTATTACCCATCTGACCTTTTGGGGCGGCGGCTTGTTCATCGGCTTTCTGCTGCATGAATGGTTTCATCATACGCCATTCTTTCGCATCCAATTTTGGGGTAATCGCAATATCGCTATGGCGCTACTAACTCTTGTTGCGGTTTTGGTCCTATGCAGCATTATGATGGATATTCCGGTAACTTATTTAGCAGAAATAAGAGGCTATCGACCTATTCAAGCAGCCCCAATCGCCTTAATGGTTGCTCTCCCCCAACTAATTCTGCTCCCCGCTACGGCTGCCTTATGCAATATTCGTTTTGTTGACTGTCGTTATATTCTAGCTTTGGGAATGTCCTGTTTAGGTATAGCCGCTTGGTTGGGCACATGGCTAACGCCAGACTGGGTAAGAGATAATTTTTATCTAATTCAAATATTGCAAATTTTTGGCCAACCCATGGTGGTTATTCCAACGTTAATACTAGCCACTATGGCTCTTGGCCCCGCCGATGGTCCACTTATTTCTGGCATGGTCAACATGCTAAAAGGGCTAGCTAATGCTATTGCAGCGGCACTGTTTGCCACTTTGCTGCGGCGGCGTGAACAATACCATTCTGTTGTACTCTTAGATCATCACGGTACCCATGGTACAGCCCTTTTAGGATTGGGGAATCCTATTCTGGAACGACTGACAGATCGTTCCCTTGATTCCACGCATATAGCCCGTAACGCCAAACAAATCTTTCACACCTATCTGCATGAACAGTCATTGGTGTTGGCTCTCGCAGATATTTACTTCGTCATGATGTGGATATGTGTTTTCTACGTTGTTTTGACTGCCCTTTTACCCGGTCGAGTTTATCCACCCAAACCCTTACCGACCCCAAAATCAGCATAATTGATGTCTGGATATTAGACTGATGCCTTATAAAAAACCTGTTTTAACGGCTAGTTGTGCAGTCATCTTGCTTGTTGGTTTAGCTTGGAGTGGATACCGGTTGGTATCCGGCGACGGCATCCATCAATATACAAATGATGCCTATGTCACCGCCGATTTTACTATTGTCGCCCCTAAGGTATCTGGCCGAATTGATCAGGTTCTGGCCGAAGATAACGAGCATGTCCCAAAAGGTGAAGTATTAGCTCATATTGAAGATGCGGATTACAGAGCTGCCTTGGAAATCGCCCGAGGTAATGTCACTACCGCTAAAGGTGATATTGCTCATCTTGAAGCCGAACTTAATAGGCAAGATGCCGTTATTGCTAGCGCGCGCGCCGTTATAGAAGGCGATAGGGCAGCACTACGCTTCGCTAAACAAAATGAAGCGCGTTACCGTAACCTTTCAATCGGCGGCGCGGGGACGATTGAACAGCGTCAAAGAGCAGAGGCGCAAGAACGCGAAACCCTAGCGAATGAAACCCGCGATCAGGCCAATGCCAATGCTGCCTTTCAGCAAATAGCTGTTCTGAAAGCCCAACTTCAACGCGCACAAGGTAATTTACGCCGTGCTCAAGGAGAGCAACAGCAGGCTGAACTCAACTTATCTTATTGTACTATTCCAGCCCCTGTTGAAGGTATTATCGGAGAACGCGGTGTCCGTGTTGGTGCCTATGTTCATCAAGGAACCGCTTTACTAGCCGTAGTACCGACCCAATTATCCTATGTTTTGGCTAATTTTCAGGAGACTCAGTTAACGCGTGTCAAAACAGGTCAGTCAGCGACCGTATGGATTGATACTTTTCCGGGACATCCGCTCCGCGCTCATGTCGATAGTTTAGCGCCCGCCACAGGTGTCGCTTTTGCACCGATTCAACCTGATAATGCGACGGGTAACTTTACAAAGGTTGTCCAGCGTATTCCGGTCAAAATTGTTTTTGATCCTCATCAACCGATGGCGTCACGAGTCCGTGTCGGGATGTCGGTAGAAGTCGCTATTAATACAGGAAGTGAAGCGGATGGCCCCCATGCAAAGGATATTCGCTATGCATGGCACTAAAAAAACATATTTTACGCGGCTACTTGGTTTTTTACCCAACTATTTCTGTTTTTTGGCTATAGCAAGTTGCACGGTTGGCCCTGATTATCATAAACCGGTTATATCTTCTTCTAATACATGGCACGAAAGCCTTACCCCGGCGGCTAGTAGCCCCCACAACAGGCACAAATAAATCCTCAATGGTGGACAATCTACAATGACCCGATGTTAACCGCATTGGAACAGCAGGTAACAGAATCCAACCTTGATTTACGAGCAGCTGCCTATCGTTTTGCAGAGAGTATAGCGGAGCGTCGCATCGCTGGTTCTGCCCAATTCCCACATTCAGAGGCTAATGCCTCTTATGCACGAGAACGCGCCAGCCCGAACGGTGTACTCGGATTACTGGGAACTATGGAAAATCAAGGGACGGACACAATTGCTAGTGGGGCACAAGGTTTCGGCCCAACCCGTATGCCGGGTTCAACAGGTTCTTCTGCATTCAATCTTCCGCAATATGGTCTGAATGCCTCATGGGAAGTTGATTTTTGGGGACACGTTCGCCGGCAGGTTGAAGCCGCAAATGCGGCTATGCGAGTAACTGAAGATATGCGACGAGATGTCTTAGTCTCGCTGATGGCGGAGACAGCCCGTAATTACATTGAATTACGTGGAATCCAAGCTCAACTTGCTATCGTTGAACAAAATCTTGATATTGCTCGTCATAGCGTTGCCCTTACGAAACTTCGTTTTCAACAAGGCACAGTTACCAAATTAGATGTAGCCGATGCCCTCGGCCAGTATCATAATTTCGAAGCGCGGATACCTGTTCTGAAAAGTCAGGAAGTCCATCTTATCAATGCGCTTAGTTTTCTTGTAGCGCGTGAACCGGGTGCATTAACGGCTGAATTGGAAAAGCCAAAAGATATTCCGTCCATACCGAATTCTGTACCAGTTGGATTGCCCTCCGAACTAGCCGAGCGGCGGCCTGATATTCGTATGGCAGCAGAAAAATTGCATGTCGCTACAGCCAGTATCGGGGTGGCTATGGCTGATTTCTTTCCCCGTGTAACCTTGTCCGGTAGCCTTGATATTCAAGCCTTACAGTTTAGCGGTCTAGGCAATTGGGCTTCACGACAATATGGGTTTGGCCCTACGGTTACTTTACCGCTTTTTGAAGGAGGGCGTCTAAGAGGACAACTAAAATTTCGGAAGGCCCAACAAAAAGAAGCTGCAGTTTTATTCCATCGTACGGTTCTAAAAGCTTGGCAGGAAATTGATGATGCTATGGCAGATTTTAGTGCTGCTCAAAATCAGCGAGACCGTTTGATAGAGGCCGTCACACAAAACCGGATTGCAGTAGACATGGCACAAAGCCAGTATATTCAAGGGGCGGCAGATTTTCTTAATGTTTTAACAGTACAAAACGCTCAGTTAGAGGCACAAAGCCATCAAATACAGGCAACCATGAATGTTTCTACTTCAGTTGCCCGTCTGTATCGAGCTCTAGGCGGCGGTTGGCAACAAAAATTACCAGAGCACTCTGCCTCTTGAAATAAAAACAACTTGTCAGGCATATAAACCTGACAAGTTGTAGGTTACAATTAGAGTATGCTAGCGCTCTGTTAATTGAGCACGTGCTTCACCATTGGGATAGCGCTGTGTATGTAAATTAACATACACTTGCCCTGCCTGTACCTGCCCCACCTGCTGATTGTTAAGCGTAACAGCGCCTGATAACGGGCTTTTATAAGGACCAGAGATCGGAACTAGAACATCCGCATCCTGCGTTTCGGTCGCAGGTCCATGAAAATGCGCAGCAACAACAGGGCCTGATAATCCATTCCAACGAATGTGATAACGTAAAATATTCGTATTTGTATTAAGCGTGGCCCTAATCATACCGCTAGGTTGGGAGGTCGCATTATGCTCACCTGTTAGCGGACCAAATAACTGAACTGTTTTAGCCATAGCAGGGGCTACAAAAAGGCTGACAACTGCGCTTGCAGTAAGAATTGATCGAAGAATTTTCATTTTTTAGGGCCTTCTCTGAATAGGAAGCTACGTCACAAATGAAACATTGGCGTCACGCTCGCCTCTATTCTGAAGGCGAAGACGTCGATTAGATCGAAAGCCCAATAAGGCTATTATTATATAAAAATATGAAGTTATTCAGAGTAATGATAGCTTGTGCTACAAATAAATAGCACAAGGCAACCATGTCTAAATTTTCATTTTTTAGAAAAATACTGTAATTTTAGAAAATTTTTAAATTTTCCATCTATTACACCCTATTGGTAATAGAGGAAACGATCATTTCTATTTAGAAGTTCCCCATAAAAGAAATTATTGTAAAATTAACCAGATCGAAATATAGATAATAATATAATTTAATTTCCAATATAAAATATGAAAAAATAACTATTATCTTCAAAATAAAAATATTTTTAATAATAAAACATAAAAATTATGATTTGTTTTTTTGTAATTAATTGCAGCACCTTAATTAGATGCTGCAATTATATAGAATTTTATATTTATAATAAATAATAAATATAAAATTATGTTGTCGGATTCCGTGCAATATTAAAGTGCGTCATCATATCAAGTGAAAATTTAAGTCCGACGATAAAAACATTGGGAATGTTTTTAGTTCGAAATGGTTCAGCTATCTGGTCAGGATGGAGAATATATTGAATATTAGGAGAAACACGGAAAGCAGGGGTTACTTGGGCACCATAGGTTAATTCCATCATGAACTCATCACGTGGAAGATGCGGAGATCCCCCTGCCGATACACGCGCCGCTCGGATATTATCGAGTGTCAAACCGCTCATTCTCTGATCAGAAATCATAAAGCCTAAGATATCTTTATCTCGACCTTTAAATGTACCTGCCCAAAGAAAACCTAAATCAAAAAAATGATTTTCAGCTACGCGACCTGAAATGTTTTTCATGGCGACGCCAAAAATTGTCAAACCACGCTGACTCTGCGGATCAGGACGCCAGACCATCTGATCAAACCGGAAGAAAATGCCGCCGCGTCCATTTAAAGTAGCATAGGGTTCCCCGGACAGAACGGCATATCGTCCATAAGCATCAAGGACAGGATCCTTGTAGTCACCGCCATCATACCATCCACCGATACGATAGGAACGCGGAAGATAATCATTGGAAAAATTTGTCTGATAGGCGAGTTCGAAAGGTGCCATAGCACCAGTTGCATGCTTGGTTCCCCAGCCAAAGCCATGATCAGTAATCAGTTCTCGCTGAGGATTGCTTTCAAAGGCACCACCCTCGAACCATATCTTGTCAGTAAACCATACCTTAAAATAGCCACCCCATTCAGAAGCAGCCCAGTGGGTAAAGTTACTGTCTTTAAAAATCATCGTAGGGTTACCGCAAACGGAATTAGACTGGAAATTACAATAAAATGAGGAAGAAAAGAATGCACCGGCGTTACCGGCCATTCTACCAGCGACCAACTCTAGTCGGTTGTTAAAAAATTTCTGGTTAATAGTAAATTCGGCAAGATGGGTATTCTGAGTACCGTAAATTTCCTGAACCGAGGTGTTATTCCCGATGGATGTCTCTGCCAAATTTTTACCATGTCGTTGGGTAATGTAGAAATGGATTATGCTGCCTGTCATCCCGAACAAGCGATCCATATCAAAGTCAAAACCCATTAAGAGCTGCGCCGAATAGGCAGATCCTTGTTTAACACCACCCACTAAGTTCGCAGCAGATTCAGCGGTATAGGCTAGCTGAGGTGTAATACCTGCGTTAACTAACCATTGAAGGTGTTTTGCAGGTGCTGCTACTGGAAATTGATCACTCTTCGGAACCCATTCTGGTTGATTGACAACTACATCGGGAGGTAGTGCTGAATCCATATCAGTATTGGGGTCTTGCCTAATGACCATGTCATAATCAGATTCTTGAGGATCATCCGGTTGCGCAGCGGGTGCATCAATACCTTGCACTAACAGTGCAGCAGCTAGCCCTAGCCATAGGGATTTTCGCTTTTTTCCTCGGAAAAGCTTTAAGCCTTTCATCAGATCTAACCTCTCTAATATTTTTATATTTTTTATTTATTTTATTCTTCATCATTAACGTCCGCATTGACTAGTCGTCCACAAGGAAACGTTGTCAAAAGAAAGGATATTTAAATCGAGATCATTCCAAGAAAAATCGGATGAATTCTACGGCCAATATGATAAATTCTCGGTGGATATTAAGCCTATAAATATTAGCAGGATAGCTAAGCCTATAATCGGGTATATTGTACGAATCATTAAACTTTGAAGCTAGAATAGCTAAATATTGATTATTATTTATTTTGGGATTTTATTTATTCTTTATATTTATATAATAAATTGTATATTTTTTATGATCTAGAGTATAACTTTCGACATCTGATGCTTTAGACAATTAGCGCGCAAATGATATAATTAAATTCCTAATTAATACTATTTAAAATACAAAAAAATTCTTAACATTGTAATTTATATACATAACAGATATAACTTCAACTAAAGTACGCGTATCTTTCTAGTATTCTTATTGATTAAAACTTACGTAGAGCTTTCTAAAAAGCGCTCTTCCGAAGCCTTTAAGGCAAGATACACTAAATTTAAATGCCTTAGACGAATCAATTTCCAAATGGGAACGGAATAAAATTCTCTCTAGTGCGAGAGGCTTACCTCGTATTGGTTATCAATCTGACTCTAATCTTTGATGATCTAGTCAGGCGGCGAACCTGTAGCGGATATAATCTGCCATAATAACAAGATTACTATAGAGCTCCATTTTGCCTTAGTCTTAATACCACCCATCCCTGAGAAGCTTTAATCGAGTTCAATCACTGTAGCGCCCACCCTATTTAAATCAACTTTTCAGTTTGAAAAGAAATGAGGAGAAGATGGGACATTAAGGAGAGTGTATTGGGTGATGTAAAGGGCTCTAAAGATAAAACATAATAAAGCGCCATGACTTAGGTTCTGTTGATAAAAGAAGATAACCATAACTTGATGGCCGCCATATATATAAAGGCACGAAAAAAAATTTCGTTTTATCCTATCGGATAGCGGGTAGCGATACGACGGAACGGCTTAAGCTTGTTGAAAAGCCGCTCAATGCGGTTACGGTTGCGTTATAGTAAGCCATTATATAGACGATATTTTTTGTCAGGTTTGAACGTGGAAGAATAATAGGTATTACTCTCTCCATGGAAGAGTAGAGTTTCGCGTATCCTCTCGCCATTATATCCCCTGTCAGCCAGAAGTAGATAGGGCGTTGCAAATAGCAGAGATAGTAAGGCATTGAAGATGGAATAATCGGAGACTTCTCCGCCTGTTACTTCAAAGCCAAGAAAGCGTCCCTGATCCTCAGCACGGGCATGGATCTTGCTCGTAAAGCTTCCGTGGATTCGACCAAAGCCTTCCTTATAAGTTCCCCTTTTGCGCCAGCTGACTGACGATGACACCGAACAGCCGTACTATGGCCAGTCATCGGTCAGTCTGAGTTCGACTAACGTTTCCAAAAGCGCATCCCATACACCGGTTCTGCCCATCGGCGAAAACGAACATAGACCGAGTTCGATTTTCCATAGAGCTATATCTCGCCAGGGGTAGCCTACCCACAGAACATAAAGCATCCCGTTCAGAAACGGGCAATTATCCTTGGATTGACGTGACCAACGCCCTCGTTCGAGCGGTAGCAGCTCGACAATAATCTCCCATTCAGCGTCTGTCGGTTCCCCATGTACCCTATTAATCTCTAGAAAATTAACCTTAATTCATCTCAGAACCAAATTAAAATTACTTTTTGTCAACAGAACTTAGGAAGGTATGGGGATAGGCTTGATTCTTAAATTGCAACAATCGCAAGCTAAAAATAAAGTAAATTTAGATGGCTGCTTTTCGATCGGAGTCTCACCTCTTCTAAATCATAGCATCCCTTTATCCCTTGACCTGAAATCCTTTAGTTAGAAAGCCAAGCTCATTTCTGATCTCGCCTTATCATGGTCTTATACAAAATATCTGCGAAAAGCAGGCATTGGTAGCATTACCCATCGGAAAAGGTTCGACTTTTCGCATATCCTGAAGAAATTAAAACGAATAAGTGTGCGGGATCTTACGCGTGAAGGAGCCCTGAACTGATACGCTTACCAGTCCAAGGGGCCTTCTTCGTTAGCAAATGTTCCTGTCGGCCCAGCATCATCCAGCAGGGCATATTTGATAGCGACTTTCGCAGCCTGATCCGGCATGCGATCACCATAATGGTTAGTGGCATCCGTTGCGGTCAGGCCAGGACATATCGCATTCACCTTGATATTCTGGTCAGCAAGCAGTTTTGCGTAGCTAAGCGTCAGGGAGTTAAGCGCAGCCTTAGAAGCTTGATAGGTAGGCATGGCAACATCCTTGTAAATCCAGTCTGCCTGCCCTCGACTCGTAAACGAGGCTAGAATAGAAGATACATTGACGATCCTGCCATGCGCAGACTTTTCAAGGAGCGGGATCATCGCATCTGTAAGCGCAGCCGTACCAACGACGTTTGTTTCGAGCGTCCTCGATAGTTTCTCTCGAACCGGAATATCTGGATAGAAATCCAAGCTGATGCCAGCATTGTTCACCAGAATGTCCAGACGACCATATTTCTCGTGGATCATAGCCATGAGACTATCGATTGTAGCTTGATGGGTTGTATCCAGTTCGACAGCCTCCACTCGCGCATCCGGCGTACTGATCTCAGCTGCCACGGCATGTCCTACCTGCATATTTCGAGCACCAAGCAGGACTTTAACCCCCTTTTGGGCAAGCCCCTGAGCGATGGCACGGCCAATGCCACGAGTGGCACCACTGACGAGTGCAATCGGTTGAATCTTGGTCATGGATGGCCCCTTCAAATCTTTCTGTTGAAAATTGTTTTTACGTACCCACGGGCGTATGAGGGTTACGCCGATGAAGATAAACCGAAAGCAGCAGCAAGCTGAGAACGACCGCTGGCGCAATAGCATGAGAATATTCGCCGTGGAAAACCACCGTTGCGATTGCGGCTGTCATGATGCAGGCGCCAAGAAGACTACCCAAAATCCGACTTGCTAGCTTGGCCATTAGAAGGGCTGAT